>NZ_JBQDYE010000001.1:0-252531 GCF_052044155.1 Salinisphaera sp. SWV1 | reverse complement strand
AGTTACAACCTGATGCGGATGGCCGCATTGGAGGCCGCATGAGCGCGTTTCGTAGCCGAACTGCGTCTGAAAGTCGGGATTTGCACCCTACAAGCCCGAAAATTGGACAGAAATTGACCAAGGCCCGAATCCGAACCTACGGCAGACGACTCTCGGGACATCATTTGGCTTCTATTTCAGCAGCGCCTTAAGCCTGTTGCTCGTACCCGGCCAATACGACGATGGGATTCAAGCGGCGTTGCAAAACGTCTGTAAAGATTGGCTGCAACAGCACGCCGCCTCGGCCGAAACGGTCATGGCGGTCTGCTCGGGCAGCCTCTTGCTCGCCCAGGCTGGACTGCTCGATCATCGCCGCTGCACGACCCATCACGGCCTGCTGGATGTGTTGCGTAACACCGCCCCGCGCGCCCATGTTCAAGCCGACTGTATATTCGTCGAGGATGGACCTTATTTGACCAGCGCCGGCATCTCGACCGGGATCGATACAGTCCTGCACTGGCTGACCCGCCGCCAAGGTCATCGTCATACCCTGGCAGTGGCCCGGGAGATGGTGCTATATCTGCGCCGCAGCGGGCACGAGCCCCAACTGGGGGCCTGGCTTACTGGCCGCAACCACGTCGACGCCCGCATTCATCGGCTTCAGGATGCGATCAGTGCCAACCTCAAAAAACGTTGGTCGCTAGCGACCATGGCCGCCGAGGCGGCGATGAGCGAGCGCCATCTCCGCCGTCATTTTTCGGCGCTGACCGGCATGGCGCCCGGCGAGTACGTCACGCGGCTGCGCCTGCAGTTCGCCCAGCAATTGATGTCCGAAACCCGATGGGGCCTCGCCCGTATTGCCGAAGAAGTCGGGCTGGGCGAAGATCGCCAGCTCCGGCGGGCGTGGAAGCGTTTCGAGGAAAGCTCGCCGCGTGTTTGGCGTCAGTCACACCTGGGGTGACGAAACGGTACAATCGCGAGCTGGCCGACCCAACGATTACTCAATACCCTCGGTTATAAAGACCAGTGGTTGTGCGGTCGCCGGGAGGTCTAGTGCCTTCAATCCGGCAAGACCCGCGGCGCCGGAAGGCGTTGTCTGTAGCCCGTGCGTTGAAAACCGATCAACCGCGAGCTGCGCCGCTTTATCCGTGACGGTGATAAAACGATCTGCGGTGTGCTTAAGGCTCTCGAAGGCGAGAAGCGACACGTCTTTGCAATCGAGGCGGCTCATATTTGAAATCGGCCCTTGCACACGCGTGGGCTCGCGCGCCTCCATGCTCGCCTGGAGGCAGGCCGCCCGGTCCGGCTCGACAACCACGATTTCAGGCTGCACCGGCCAATGCCCGCGAATATGCGCCGCCACCGCGGCGGCCATGCCCCCAACGCCCGCTTGCAAGGCTACGTGTGTCGGCCAGACCGAGGAGGCTTCACATGCCGCTCGCACTTCCTCGGCCATCACCGTGTAACCTTCCATGACGAGCGCAGGCACACCCGTGTAGCCGGGCCATGAGCTATCCGATACGAGTAGCCATCCGTTGCTATCCGCGTTCCGGCGAGCAGCCTCCATACTCTGCTCATAAACCGAACCGCCACGCACAACCCCCGTACCCTTGGAGCGAAGCCGCTCGGCGAAATACTCAGGCACGGTATCGTCGAGGTAGACGATTGCGCGGGCGCCGAACACGTCAGCGCCGGCTGCTACAGCCAGACCATGATTGCCGGCGCTTGCACAAACGAACACCATTGATGAAGCAATGCGACGTGTTTCGTCGCCGATGAGTTCCGACGGCGCAGGCACTCGTCCGGTCTTGTTTTCAACGGCTTCCGCGACCAGCTGGGCCACCGCATAGGCGCCACCAAGCGCCTTGAACGAACCCAATCCCATCCGCTGCGTTTCGTCTTTAACCATGAGGCCCGACCAGTCCGCTTCGACTGCAAGACTGGCTAGTTCGTGAAGCGGCGTCTGGTGATAGGCCGGACATTCGGCAAGGAGGCGAAGCGCGGCGCCCGGATCGGCGCGAAAGCCCGCCGCAGAGAATCGCGGGTCAGCAGGCGAGGCCGTTAAATCTGTGAAACTTGGATTGTCCATGGAGAAAGATTAAGCGGTTTACGCGCGGCCGTCCTTGCATCCTATGCCCGCTCTGTAATCAATTTTTGCGTCAATCCTTGCTATCGCGCTGTAATGTGGTTATGAACAACGGACAGGCCGATCTCGACGACACGGATAGAATTCTACTTGCGTGCCTGCAGAGCAATGCGCGGACTGCGCTGGATCGGCTCGCCGAAGCCACAGGGTTATCGGCTGCCTCCGTGCAGCGCCGACTGAAGCGACTCAGACAGGCGGGTGTGATTGAGCGCGAGATCGTCGTTGTAGATCCGATCGCGGTCGGCCAGACGATGTCCTTTATCGTACTCGTTGAACTGGAGCGCGAGCGCTTGCATGAGCTCGATGCGTTTCGGCGCAAGGTGCGTGCCGAACCGCAAGTCCAGCAAACCTACTACATTACCGGTGAGGCGGACTTCGCGCTGGTATGCACCGCACGTGACATGGCCAACTTCGAAGAGCTGACTCATCGTTTGTTTTTTGAAGATCGCAACGTGCGGCGCTTCCGCACTTCTGTTGTCATGGATCGAACCAAGGTCGGGCTTGAGATTCCCTCAGGTATCGTCGATCCTGAGAACGCGAATTAATGCAGGCTGGTCCGTGTCGCAGAAGAAATTGGGCTCGACGAAGAGCCTCGACTCCAACACGCATGGGGCGTTTCGAAAATGGCTCCCCACGCGCTTGGCATCAAGCACACGTGGATGTGCGACGCTGTGATCGCACTCTCGACGGCCCAACCCTCTTCCGCGCACCCGGTCAATAGCCGCGCCCTGGAAGACGTCATGTAATGTGGCGCACCACACGCCTCGGATAAACAACCATGAAGCGACGTTTTCAACAAGTCGACGTCTTCGGCGCCGAAGCATTCACCGGCAACCCGCTGGCCGTGGTGCTGGACGGCGAAGGGCTCTCAACCCAGCAAATGCAGAATTTCGCACGCTGGACCAACCTGTCCGAAACCACGTTCGTCTTACCACCCGATTCGGACGATGCCGATTATCGCGTGCGGATTTTCACCCTTGCTCGCGAACTGCCGTTCGCGGGCCATCCGACGTTGGGTAGCTGCCACGCCTGGTTGGCCGCCGGCGGAACGCCTCGGCAGGCCGATCGGGTTGTGCAGGAATGCGGGGCGGGTCTTGTGCCGATACGGCGGGACGATAAGCGCTTGGCGTTTGCCGCGCCGCCTTTATTGCGCTCGGGCCCCGTCGACGACGTCATGCAGGCGCAATTGGCTACAGTTCTGGGGATTGACCGTGAGCAGTTCGTCGATACGCAGTGGGTCGACAACGGCCCGGGCTGGGTCGCCGTCATGCTGGCCGATGCGGCCTCGGTTTTGGCGATCGAACCTGATTTCAGCCAATACACTGGAGACGGCAGTCTCGATATCGGCATCGTCGGCCCCTACCCCGAAGGCTCCGAATGTGCCATTGAAGTTCGGGCGGTATTCAGCGACGAGCATGGTGCCATGCGCGAAGACCCGGCAACCGGCAGCCTTAATGCCTCGCTCGCCCAGTGGCTGATCCACAGCGGAAATATCGCCGCGCCCTATATCGCAAGCCAGGGTACGTGCCTGGGTCGCCAGGCCCGGCTACGCATCGATCAAGACAGCGACGGCACAATCTGGGTCGGCGGTGCCAGCGTGACCTATATCAGCGGCGAGGTCGACCTCTAGCGATTTACCAATCGGCGTGCCTTCAAAGACGACGAGCACAAAAAAGCCCGTATAAACGGGCTTTTAAAGACTTCCCTGGAACGCACTGGAAGATTTGGATGGAGGCCAGGCCCGGAATCGAACCGAGGTACGCGGCTTTGCAGGCCGCTGCATCACCACTCTGCCACCTGGCCCCAAGTGCGAAGCCCGAGAATAAACCAGGCCTCGACAAAGAAAAACCCCGGCCGGTTCGGCCGAGGTTTCGGCTGCTTGGAGCGGGAAACGAGATTCGAACTCGCGACCCCAACCTTGGCAAGGTTGTGCTCTACCACTGAGCTATTCCCGCCGTGTGAGCGCGTATTATAGGGCAGCGAAATAAGGTGTCAACGATTGATTCCAATCGATTCCGAAATTTGCCGGCCCGGGCCGATCCAGTGCTTCAGCCACGCTCGATGCTCAGCGTCGGCCAGGCCTGGCGCAGGTAGATCACCATCGACCACAACGTCAGCGCCGCCGATATGACAAGCAGCACCACACCGCCGGTATAGATCGCCTGCTGGTGGTAGAGATCGTAGAGCATGAGGAAGATCGCGAGCATCTGCACGGCGGTCTTGTATTTCCCGAGCGAACCAACCGAAACCACGCCGCGCTGGCCGAGTTCGGCCATCCATTCGCGCAGCGCCGATACGGTCAATTCGCGGCCGACGATAATGCTGGCCGGCAAGGCGACGAACCAGTGCGGATCGCGATACACGAGCATGACCAGTACGGCACAGACAATGAGCTTGTCCGCGACCGGGTCGAGAAAGGCGCCGAACGCCGAGGTCTGATTCCAACGCCGCGCGAGATGGCCATCGAGCCAGTCCGTGGCCAGCGCGATGCCGAACAGCACGGCCGCCACCACGTTGAAACCCGGGAGCGGAACGAATAACAACCCAAGCACGAAGGGAATGAGTATGAGCCGGAACAGGGTGAGCCAGATGGGCAGGTTCAACGTCTCTCCTCGCGTTGTGGTCGCACGGGCGTTCGCTTACGCCGTGTCGTGAAAATAATCGTAGATCCGCTGCGCCATGGCGGTACTGATGCCGTCGACGCGCGCCAGATCGGAAACGCCGGCCCGCGCCACCTCGCGCGGTCCCCCGAAGGTCTGCAGGAGGCTTTTCCGTCGTTTCGGCCCCAACCCTTCGACGCCGTCGAGAACCGAGGCGCTGCGCGCCTTGCCTCGCTGGCCTCGATGCGCGGCAATCGCGAAACGATGCGCCTCATCCCTGATCTGTTGGATCAAATGCAGCCCCGGTGAGTCGGCTGGCAGTATAAGAGGTGCATTCTGCCCCGGCAAAAACAGCTGTTCCAGGCCCGGCTTGCGCGTCGTGCCCTTGGCAACGCCCAGCAGCTGCACGCCGCTGACTCCAAGCTCGTCGAGCGCCTCCCGGGCCACGCCCAGCTGGCCCTTGCCGCCATCGATGAGCAGCAGGTCGGGCAGTTTCGCTTCGCCGGCCTTGACCCGTTTGAAGCGGCGCGTCACGGCCTGGCGCATCGCCGCATAATCGTCCCCCGGTTCGATGCCGGTGATATTGAAGCGCCGATACGCCGATTTGTTCGGCGCCCCGGCCTCGAACACTACGCACGAGGCCACCGTCTTCTCGCCCCGGGTATGGCTGATATCGAAACAGGCCATCTGCATCGGCGGCTCGTTCAGCCCAAGCGCCTCGGCCAGTGCGGTCAGGCGCTTCTCCACGCCCGCGCGGCTGGCGAGTTTGGCCGACAGCGTCTGCTCGAGCGTGGCGCGTGTGTTTTCCAGCCAGCGGCGACGCTCGCCGCGTACGTTGGTCTTGATGGCCACGCGCCGCTTGCCTCGCGCCGAGAGGCTCTCGGCCAGTTCGGCGTCGTCGACGGGCATCGGGTCGACCAGAAGCTCCGGCGGGGCCGGCCGGTCGATGTAGTACTGACTGATGAACGCGGCCATCGCGTCGCCAATCTGGGTGCCCGACGGCGCGCTGGGGAAGAAGCTGCGATGGCCGAGATTGATGCCGCCCCGCACCGTCACCACCACCACCGCGGCCACACCAGCGTCGATGGCGCCGCAGATCAGGTCGAAGTCGCCCTTGCCGCCCACGGTCTGGCTCTGCGCCTGGAGCCGGCGCAGCGCCGATATCTTCTCGCGCAGGCGGGCCGCGGTCTCGAAATCGAGCCGGGCCGACGCGGCCTCCATGTCCTGGACCAGCCGATCGATGAGTTTTTCGTTGCGCCCTTCCAGCATTTCCACCGCGTCGGACACATCGCGCGCGTAGTCCTCGGCGCTGATGTAGCCCACGCAGGGCGCGCTGCAGCGCTTGATCTGGTATTGCAGACAAGGCCGCGATCGGTTCTCGAAATAGCTGTCGCGACAGTTGCGCAGCTTGAACAGCCGCATCAGCGTATCCGCCGTATTCTTCACCGCGCCGGAACTGGGGAACGGGCCAAAATAATGGCCTTTACGCTTCTGCGCGCCGCGGTGATAGACCACCCGCGGATAGTCGTTGTCGCCCGTGAGCAGCAGATAGGGATAGCTCTTGTCGTCACGCAGCACCACGTTGTAGCGCGGCCGGTGCTTTTTGATCAGCGTCGACTCGAGCAGCAGCGCATCGTCTTCAGTATGGGTGACGGTGACCTCGATATTGGCCACCTGATCGAGCATCGCCTCGGTCTTGGCGCTGCCCGAGGCGCGGAGGAAGTAACTCGATACGCGCTTTTTGAGATTCTTGGCCTTGCCGACGTAGAGCACCTCGCCGGCGGCGTTATACATGCGATAGACGCCGGGGCGCGTGGTCAGCTGTCGGACGTAGCGGTTGGGGTCGAATCCGGTCTCGTCGGTCATGGTTCTATGATGCGCCCGAAGCGGTTGATGACAAGTCGCGCATTGCATCCACCGCCGCTCGCGCCCGGGCGAATACCGCGTCGAACATGGCGGGCGTGAGCCGGCGCGTATTCTGGTTGTAGCGGCTGCAATGATAGGAGGCGATCAGCCGGCGCCCATCAGCCAGCGTGTATGCCGCGGCATGGCCGAAGGGATAAGCCACCTGGCGCAGGCCAAGCGCCCGCACGGTGGCCTTGTGGGCCAGCCCGCCGAGCGTCACCAGCACCCGCGCGGCGGCCATCTCGTCGACCAGAAATCGATTACAGGTGTGGATCTCGGCGGCGATCGGGCGATTGTCCGGCGGCAGGCATTTCACCGCGTTGGTTATGCGGCAGTCGTAAAGTTCGAGGCCGTCGTCCCGGCCAACCGAGCGGGGCGCGCCGGCAAAGCCGTGGGCGTGCAAGGTGGCATAGAGCAAGCTGCCCGCGTCGTCGCCGGTGAATGGACGCCCGGTCGCGTGGGCACCGTGAAGCCCGGGCGCGAGCCCGATCACCAGCAGTGCCGCATTCGGCGGGCCGAACGCGCGCACGGGCGCGCCGTGATGCGCCGGGAAAGCGCGCCGCATCTCCCGGCGCAATGCCACCAGACGCGGACAACGACGACAATGGGGCGCGGGTTCGCGCATCCCCTCTCCTCCATTCCGGCGCGCAGTCCGGACATGCGGGTTATTCATTACCACCGGTCGGTCGAGCCGGCTATGGCGCTCGGTGAGGCCGCCCGCTCGATATGCAATCCACCGGATCGGACACGGCGAGCGGCCCCGCGCACCGCCCGCCGACCGGCAGGGCCGCGCCGCGTGCGATCACGGACCAGGCCTCGACGCGCCGAAGTCGTCGGAGCACGGGCCAGGCCAGGAACCGCGGTCTAACAGGACGCGGAATGACGCGGATCGGGGGCCTGGGCCGGATGATCGACGATCATTCGGTGACGCCCAAACGCGTCGTTCTATAATGCCAACTCGGCATTGGAGACCACGATCCCGTCGAGATCGGCGTAGAGCCAGTCTTCGGGCATGAACGACACGCCGGCGAAGCGGACTGGTACGTCTCGTTCGCCGACATTCTTCTTGTCCGACTTGAGCGGATGGGTATTCAGCGCCTTGACCGCGACATCCATCTGCGAGATCGCCTCGGCATCACGGATACAGCCATAGA
Source organism: Salinisphaera sp. SWV1 (assembly GCF_052044155.1). NCBI lineage: Bacteria > Pseudomonadati > Pseudomonadota > Gammaproteobacteria > Salinisphaerales > Salinisphaeraceae > Salinisphaera > Salinisphaera sp. SWV1. The sequence continues at coordinate 244,747 of NZ_JBQDYE010000001.1, read as the reverse complement.
CGATGACGCCGGCCCATTCGTTGTCGATCGCGAGTTGGGCGAGATTGTCGCCCAGCAGCGCGCAGCGATCGGAACCACCGCCATCGACCACCAGTACGCGGCCGGCGCCGGGCTCTTCCAGCGCGAGCCGCACCAGCGAATTATCCTCGAAGCACTTCACGGTACTGATGGGGCCGCCGAAGGCGAGCCGGCCGCCGAAGTCGGTGAACATCGGCTCCAGAATCTGCAGCTGATCGGCGAACTCGTCGCACAGATCGGTTACGGGATACATGAAAGTCTCCTTGCTCAGGACGCGTAATAACGTGACGCCGCAGGACGCGCGCCGAGACCGCACAGGCCCGCCAGCGCACCGCCACTCAACAGGATGAAATAAATCAAGGACCAGGCCGGCAGACTCAGGCCGAGGAACGCGCCCTTGACCGTGGCACAGCTGGCATCACCGCGCAGCACGACCGACACCACCTCCTGCAACGGCATGATGTGGATCAGGTAATTCAGGCCGGGACCGCAGGCGGGCACCTGGTCGGCCGGCAGATGCATGAGCCAGACGTGGCGCGCGGCGATCGCGGCGCCGGCAAGAGCCGCCAGGCCGGCCAGCCCAGCGTAGACACGGTGCGCCAGCGCGCCCGGACCATGGATCCAGCCCACCAGGCAGAACAACGCCACGCCGGCCATGGCCACGCGCTGGAAAATACACAGCGGACAGGGCTCGAGCCCGCCGACGTATTGCAGCAGGTAGACCAGAACCAGCGCGGCGAAGGCGGCGGCGAACCCCGCGGCGAAATACAGGCGAGAAGTCATCGACGGGATATTCCCACAGCGTCCGGCCGGCGGCAACGCAGGTGGAGGCCGCGCGGTCGTCTGTTATCATGAAGTGCATGATGACACTGCGTGCCTTGCCATGACGCCACCTCGTGTCGTGGCCCGGGCCGCGAGTGCGTTGCTGATCGCCGGGAGTCTTTCCGGCATCGGGGCAGCCGCCGCACCCGGGGCGGCGCCGGCACGTCTCGATCGGCTCGGGCACGGCTTGTTTCCCGGCGTCGGGCACCTTCTGGCACCGGGAAACACCCCCTGGCCGCGCTTCGTAGACCCGTGGTCGGCCTCATCCCGCCCGGCCGCCGTGCTGCGCGAGATCGCAGCGCTTCCCCCCGGCCCGCGAGCCGATGCGCCGCGGCCGGGACTGAGCCCGCGCCAGCGGCAGGACCTCGGACGGCGGCTGCACACGACGCTGCCGCGCTACAACCAGCTGTTCGCAAATGCCGGCCGGGCTTATGGCTTCCCGGCCTCGCTGCTCGCCGCGGTCGCCTACATCGAGTCCAAATGGCACCCGCGCGCGACCCATCACAGCGCTGCCGGCATGATGATGCTGTCGCCTTCGACAGCGCGGACGGTGGGCGTGACCCACCGACTCTCCGCCGTGGCAAGCGTGCGCGGCGGCGCTCACTATCTGGCACGAATGCGTGTCCGGGTTTCGAGCAAGGTCCCCCTGCCCGATCGCAACGATTTCGCACTGGCTGCGTACAACATGGGCCTGGGCCATCTGCGCGATGCGCAGACGCTGGCGCGGCGGCTCGGCAAGAACCCGCATCTATGGTCCGATCTCAAGCAGGTGCTGCCGCTGCTGGCCGAGCCGCGTTACTACACCGACCTGCCCCACGGTTATGCCCGCGGCGGCGGCGTGGTCGCCTATGTCGAGCGCGTACGCGGTTACCAGGCGCTGATCGCGCCGCATCTCGACTGATCGGCGCATCGCGCCGGTCGCCCCTTCAATCACTCGAACCCTTTCAAGGAACCCGACTTGTCCGATTTCATGCCGACCACGCCGGTCGTCCAACGCCATGGCCCGCTGCAACTGGCCGGGCGCGTGTTCTACCCCGTGGTCACGCTCATCCTCACACTGGTCGCCGCGACCATGCTCTGGCCCGAAACCATGTCGGGCGTGTTCAATGTGCTGCTGGCCGATATCGTCCATTACTTCGGCTGGTACTACATCTTCATCTGCGCCGGCTTCATCGGCTTCTGCATCTGGGTGGGCTGCAGCCGCTTCGGCACACTCCGGCTCGGGCCGGACGACTCGCGCCCGGAGTTCTCACGCCTGTCCTGGTACACGATGCTGTTCTCGGCCGGCATCGGCATCGGAGTCATCTTCTACGGCACGGCCGAGCCCGTGGCCCACTTCCACCACGCGCCGCGGCACATGACCTCGGACACCGTCGCCGCCGCCCGCTATGCGATCCAGCTGACCTGGATGGAATGGGGCGCGGGCGCGTTCGCGATCTATATCATCGTCGGGCTGGCGCTCGGCTTCGCCACCCATCGTCACGGCCGCCCGCTGGCGATCCGCTGGGGCCTGGAACCCCTGCTGGGGCGCTGGGTGCACGGCTGGATCGGCGACCTGATCGATATCGTGGCCATCATCGGCACCGTGTTCGGGCTGGCGACCTCGCTCGGCCTCGGCGTCATCCAGATCAATACCGGCCTGCAGTATCTCGGCATCGCCCATTCCTCGCTCGACCTGCGCATCACCATCATCGCGCTGATCAGCCTGGCCGCCGGCGTTTCCGTGCTGTCGGGCCTGTCGCGCGGCATCAAGTGGCTGTCGAACCTCAACATCCTGCTGGCCGCGGTGCTGCTGGCCTTCGTGTTCGTGTTCGGCCCCACCGTGTTCCTGCTCAAGGCGCTGACCGCCTCGTTCGGTTACTACTTCCAGCACATCCTGCAAACGAGCTTCGAAACCGATTTCTCCACCGGCAGCGACAAGTGGCAGTCCTACTGGACGGTATTCTTCTGGGCCTGGTGGATCGCCTGGGGCCCGTTCGTGGGCACTTTTCTGGCGCGCATCTCGCGCGGGCGCACGGTGCGCGAATTCGCTCTCGGCGTACTCTGCATCCCGACCCTGGGCATTTTCCTGTGGTTCGGCACCATGGGCTGGGCCGCACTGCACCGCGAGATGTTCGGCGCCGGCGGACTCGGCGATGTCGCGACACAACAGGTCGTCTTCGATTACCTCGCCGGCCTGCCGTTCGCCACGTTCAGCTCGATTCTGGCGATCGTGCTCATCGTGACCTTCTTCGTCACCTCGGCGGACTCGGGCGCGTTCGTGGTCGCCGTGCTGTCCACCGGCGGCATGACGCGCCCCCCGGTGTCGACCCGCGCGTTCTGGGTCCTGCTGCAGGGGCTCGTCAGCATTGCGCTCGCCATCGCCGGCGGCCTGTCGGCGCTGCAGACCGCCTCGCTGGTCGGCGGCCTGCCGTTTTCGGTGGTCATGATTCTGATGTGCGTGGCCGTGGTGAAGAGCATGCGACGTGAACTTGCGGTCTCCGAACACCGTCGCGCCGCCGTGCCAGGCACGATCACACTGGCCGATTGACAGACCATCCACCGGCCTGCGCCACGCGCGCGGGCCGGCCCACAGCACCGATGGCGAGCACGCGAGGGCGCGAATTATCCACAGCCGGTCCGCGATACCGGCGCGCAAGCCGCATAGCCGGGTATCGGAAGCGCGAATGTTTGCGTCGGCGCGGCCCGCGATACACAGTCGGGCCGTTCATTCCTATCGCGATACATCATGATCGAATTCTATTACCACCCCTCACCGAACCCGGAGAAGGTCGCACTCTATCTGGAAGAAAGCGGCCTCGACTACGCGCTGAAACCGGTCGACACCCGCAAGGGTGAGCAACATGCCCCGGAATTCCTGAAGATCAATCCGAACGCCAAGACACCGGCGATGGTCGATACCGACACTGGAGCGCGCGTGTTCGACAGCACCGCGATCCTGCTGTACCTGGTCGACAAGACCGGCCAATACCGCTTGCCGGAAGATCCGGTCGAGCGCGGCCAGGCGCTGTCGTGGCTGATGTTCATCGCCACGGGCATCGGTCCTTACTCGGGCCAGTGCGTGCACTTCCGGCATTTCGCGCCCGAAGGCAACGACTACGCCATCAATCGCTACGACTTCGAGGCCCGTCGGCACTGGGGGTTGATCGAGCAACACCTGGCCGATCGCCGCTACATGGCGGGCGAGGCCTACGGCATCGTCGACATGGCGTTATGGGGCTGGGGCAGCCGCGTGCCGTTCATTCTCGACAACCAGGGCGTCTGGTCGGACTTTCCGCGGATCAAGCGGTTGCTCGACGAAATCGAGGCCCGGCCCGCAGCGCAACGCGCACGTGCGTTGAAATCCCGGCATGCCTTCAAGACCGAGATGGACGACGAGGCCCGGCGCCACATGTTCCCGCAGAACAGCGCCCGCGCCTGACCGACAAACGGCAAACCGGCCGCGACGGCCGGTTTGCCTGGCTCGGCGCCGTTCAACGATCGCCGGAATCGTCGCGGCGCCGGGCGCCTGCATGCCGCAGCGCGGGTATCGCATAAGCGAGCGCGGCGGCCACGGCGATGGCCCCGAACACGATCTCGAATCGGGGATAGAGCCGGACGAGCAGCAACGCCAGCATCGCCACGAACAGCGCCCCCGAGCGCTGCATCCGGCCGCGATCCCCCATTCGCAGACTGATCAGGAACGCGCCCATTGCGCAGGCCGCGCCCACGGTCAACAGATTCAGCAGCATTGGACACCTCCGCTGGCTGTTATCCCGGCCACACGCGCCACTCAGCGCGCCCCGGGCCGCGCCGTCCATTCCTCCACGGTCAGCGCATAGCGTTCGTGATCGCGCCAATCGCCGCCGATCTTGAGATAACGCGGGGAAAAGCCTTCCAGCCGAAAACCCAGGCGTTCGACAAGCGCCTTCGACGCTCGATTGGCCGGCTGAACATTCGCCTCGACCCGATGCAGGCCATGGCGATCGAAGGCGAGGTCGATCACCCGGGCGAGCACCTGCGACATGAGCCCGCGCCCTTGATAGGGCTCGAACACGAAATACGCGAGGAAGGCGGACTGCAGCGCCCCGTGCACGATTTCGTTGATATGCACGCAGCCGATGAGTGAATGATCGCCAGCGACGGCCACATAGCTGGCCTGGTTGATCGCCTCGTAACGTCTTAGATGCTGGCGGAAACCCGCCACGGTGCAAGGCGGCGAAATCCAGGGATGATGAAGACCCACACTTCGCCGGGCTGCCTCAAGGAACGCCGCCTGGTGTCGTGCCTGAACCGGCTCGATCGTGAACATTCCACCTGCTTCGTCGAGTCACTCTACCCCGTATCTTAGCGAGATTGACCGGTATTCGTGCGAGTGATGGCGATCGAGGTGTTGAAAACGGGGCAAGGCGAACCAGCCCGACGCGCCTATCCCACACCGTCGGGCTTCGAGATACGAAACGGCCGCTTAACACGCAGAATTGACGGCTGCGGGCCAATCTGAAACATTCCCGCCACAATCCCGCACCGAATGGTTCCAGCCGTGTCCGAAACACAAAAGGGTCCCCTGGCCCAGCAGCTTCTCGACGATGCCGTATTTCCGCAGCTTCTGGCGGACAGCAAGGCACTCGTGGCCAGCGAGGTCGAAAAGAAGAACATGGCCCTGCGCACCGGATTCAACATCGTACGGAAAGCCAAGCCGAATCTGATCGACAGTGCCATGCGCGCCCTGCTGCCACAATTCGTGGATGCACTGGAACCGTTCTATGTCCGCGCCCAGGCCGACCCGGACACGCATTTCCGCGATTATCTGATGGCCCATCAGAGCCAGGTGGCCGACGCTCTCCTCGCGGTCAGTGATCGCCGGGTGGCCGAGGTGAACAATCGGGTGGTCAAATCCGGCTATCAGCGGCTGCGCGGGCGCGCCCAGCGCGAAGTGGTTGCCGCCATGCCGGGGATTGCCAGCGTCATGTCGAAATACGCCGATTGACCGCCAAGGGCACGCGTTGACCGGCGCGCCCCGTGCGGCGCGATCCGATCTCAGCGGCCGATCGGTCGGCCGAACCAGCTGGCCGCCGGCTCGCGGAACACCAGATACAGGCCGACGCTCTGCGCCACCGTCTGGCCACACGTCAGCGTCGCCGCCAGCGGAATGGCGCCAAAGTGCATGAACACCAGCGGCAACGCGGGCAGGATGCCGATGATGAACAGAATCAGCATCGCCCCGCGGGCCCAGGATGCGCCCATCGTCAGATAGATGGTCACCAGGGCCATGAGCGAATAGATCGCGATGAAGGTGAACACCGCGAACGAGTGCCCTCCCGGCCCGGCGGGCAACGACAGTACGCGCCCCAGCTTGAGCAGTCCGAGCACGATGCTGAGCCAGAACAGCACGAGGGCCCAGAACACCGGCGCCGGCCGGTTCGATTTATCTTGGGACATGCGCGGCCCGTCTTTCAGGTCATGAAACAACGCGGGCGGCACGACATGGGCATCGTGCCGCCCGGCTCGGCGAACGCTGGCGCGTTTACTGCTTGATCCCGCCCTGGGTGAGCCCGGCCGGGTCGAGCAGCCGGTCGAGTTCGGCTTCGGACAGATCGGTCTGTTCCATGGCCAGCTCCTTGACCGGACGCCCTTCCTTGTACGCCTGTTTGGCGATGGCCGCGCCCTTGTCGTAACCGATCACCGAGTTCAACGCGGTCACCAGGATCGGGTTCTTCGACAACGCATCGTCGAGGTTGTCCTGGTTGACCGTGAAACCGGCGATCGCCTTGTCCGCCAGCACACGCGCGGTGTTGGTCAGCAACTCGATGGACTGCAGCAGGTTGTAGGCCACGACCGGCAGCATGACGTTGAGCTGGAAATTACCGGCCTGGCCGGACACCGTGATAGTGGTGTGGTTGCCCATGACCTGGGCGGCGACCATGGTAGCGGCCTCGGGGATCACCGGGTTCACCTTGCCCGGCATGATCGACGAGCCGGGCTGGAGCGCCGGCAGCTGGATCTCGCCGAGGCCGGCCAGCGGGCCGGAGTTCATCCAGCGCAGATCGTTGGCGATCTTCATGATCGACACCGCGATGGTATTGAGCTGGCCGGAGAGTTCGACCGCGCTGTCCTGCGAGGACAGGCACTCGAAGTAATTCTCGCTGGTCGAGAACGGGCAGCGCGCGACCTCGCTGATCGCCCGGGCGATCCGCTCGCCGAACTCGGGATGCGCGTTGATGCCGGTACCCACGGCGGTGCCGCCCTGGGCCAGGCGCCGCATGCGCGTGAGCGCCGATTCCACGCGGGCGATGTTGGAATCGATCTGCGCGGCCCAGCCGCCGAGTTCCTGGTCGAACCGCACCGGCATGGCATCCATCAGGTGCGTACGCCCGGTCTTGACCACCGTGGACAGCTCCTCGCCCTTGGTGTGCAGCGTATCGCGCAGATGCCGCAGCGCCGGCAGCAGATGTCGTTCGCACTCGACCACCGAGGCGACCTGGATCGACGTCGGGATGGTGTCGTTGGACGACTGGCCCATGTTGACGTGATCGTTCGGGTGCACCGTCTGGCCCGCCGTCTGGCTGGCGACATGCGCGATCACCTCGTTGGTGTTCATGTTGGTCGAGGTGCCCGAGCCGGTCTGAAAGATATCGACCGGAAAATGGTCGTCATAGTCGCCGGCGGCAACCTTCTTGCCGGCGTCGATGATCGCTTCCGCGATATCGCCGTCGAGCAGGCCGAGATCGCGGTTGACCTGTGCCGCACTGGCCTTGATCAGGCCGAGCGCGTTGATCATGGCACGCGGCGCGCGCAGATCGGAGATCGGGAAATTCTCGATCGCGCGCTGGGACTGGGCGCCCCACAACGCGTCCCTGGGCACACGCAGTTCGCCCATGCTGTCTTTTTCGATGCGGTAGTTCTGATCGGCCATCGCGGACTCCTTCTCGACGCGGTATCCCGGCCCGGGGCCGGCGACAAAAGCGATGCCGGCGACCGCTGGCGACGCCGGCACCTTGTATTCGGTAGAATCCGCGATTCTATCACCGCCTTCGTTCACGGATGTTCCCCATATGCCGACGCGACTGACCGCACTGACCGCGATTTCGCCGATCGACGGCCGCTACGGCGGCAAGACCGCCGACCTGCGCCCCATGTGCAGCGAATACGGGTTGATTCGTTACCGGCTGATCGTCGAGATCCGCTGGTTCCAGGCGCTGGCCGCCGAGCCGGCGATCCCCGAGATCGGCGAAATGTCGCAGGCGGCCAATGACTATCTCGAATCTCTGATCGATGACTTCGATGAAGGCGAGGCCGATGCGGTCAAGACCATCGAGCGCACCACGAATCACGACGTGAAGGCCGTCGAGTACTACCTGCGCGACAAGATCGAGCACTTCGACGAAATAGCCCACGTCAGCCAGTTCATTCACTTCGCGTGCACGTCCGAGGACATCAACAATCTGGCCTATGCCCAGATGCTGCGCGACGCCCGCAGCGACGTGCTGCTGCCGCGGCTGGATCAGGTCATCGAGGCCATCGCCACGATGGCGGATATCTATGCCGATTTCGCCATGCTCTCGCGCACACACGGCCAGTCGGCGTCACCGACCACGTTGGGCAAGGAAATGGCCGTGTTCGTCCAGCGCCTGCGTCGTCAACGCGCCGCCCTGGCCGCTATCGAGATCCTGGGCAAGATGAACGGGGCCGTGGGCAACTACAACGCGCATCTGGCGGCTTATCCGGAGGCCGACTGGCCGGGCATTGCCGAACGCTTCATCACCGGCATGGGGCTCGCGACCAGCCCGGCGACCACCCAGATCGAGCCGCACGACTACGTGGCCGAATTCTTCCATGCCGTCATGCGCGTGAACACGATCCTGCTGGATTTCTCGCGCGATATCTGGAGCTATATTTCGCTGGGCTACTTCCGGCAGGCGACGGTCGAGGGCGAGGTCGGCTCGTCGACCATGCCGCACAAGGTCAACCCGATCGATTTCGAGAACGCCGAAGGCAATCTCGGCCTGGGCAACGCGATCATGGATCATCTGGCGGCCAAACTCCCGATCTCGCGCTGGCAACGCGACCTGACCGATTCCACCGTATTGCGCAATCTCGGCGTCGGTCTGGCGCATTCCACCCTGTCCTACGATGCGCTGCTGCGCGGCCTGGGCAAGCTCGAAGCCGACGCCAGACGCCTGGATGCCGACCTCGACGACAACTGGATCGTGCTCGGCGAAGCCATCCAGACCGTCATGCGCGCCCGCGGTATCTCCGGCGCGTACGAAAAACTCAAGGCACTCACGCGCGGCAAGAAGCTCGATGCCGAGGCCATGCATGCCTTCATCGACAGTCTCGAGATCACCGCCGACGACAAGCGCCGGCTCAAGGCCATGCGCCCGCAGGACTACATCGGCAATGCGGTGGGCCAGGCCCAGCGTGCCGCCGACGGCGGTCAGGAATAGTGTCCTGTCCTGGGTATTTTGCCGTATTCAGAACGCCTGTGCGGGTCCAGCACAAGGCGCGCGACTGCGCCATAGCGTGGCCATAGCGTGCCTATGGCAAAGGAGCGCAACGCAGTGATGGGCGCGCACAGGCGTTCCCTTCGGAATATCGGGTGTGGGGCGAGGCGGCGCGCGCCCGTGGACGGCGTTGCGCCGCTTGGCCAGGGGGATGCCCTGGCCGGCGCGTCGCGCCTTGCCACGAACGCGCGCCGCCTCGCTGAATACGACAAAATACCCAGGACAGGACACTAGCATTGGACGTACTCGAAGCGATCCGCCGGCGGCGCTCGGTGCGCAAGTTCGATCCCGCGCATCGGATGAGCGAGGCCGAAATCCGCGAACTGATGGATCATGTAATCCTGTCGCCTACCGCCTTCAACATCCAGAACTGGCGGTTCGTTGCCGTGCGCGACCGTACGCTGCGCACCGAGATCCGCAAGGCCGCCTGGGGCCAGTCGCAGGTGACCGACGCCTCGCTGCTGCTCGTGTTCTGCATGGATCTGAAAAGCTGGGATAAATCGCCCGAGCGCTATTGGGTGAACGCGCCCGCGCATGTCTCGGAGTCGATGGTGCGCGAAATCCGGCACTTCTATCGCGACGACGACATGTTGCAGCGCGACGAAGGCATGCGCTCCTGCGGCATGGCCGCGCAGACCGCCATGCTGGCGGCCAAGGCGATGGGCTATGAGTCGTGCCCGATGGACGGCTTCGACTTCAAGCGTGTCGGACACTTGATCAACCTACCGCCGGATCATCGCATCTGCATGATGTTATGCATCGGCAAACCACTGGCCGACGCCCACCCGCGCGCCGGCCAGCTTGCCGTCGACGATGTCTTCATGGACAACGGCTTCCCCGAGCGCGAGCGCTGATCCCGCCGGAAAGCCCGCCGCCACGACCTGGAGCCTATGCCAACCGGCTGTTATTCCTCCGGCGCGATGTGCTCCAGCCGTCGGATCCGCTCGCGGACGGTTTCCGGGATGCGCATGCTGGTCTGGGCGCCGTAGTCGAACCAGACGATGACGTTGGTGTACACCGCGATCGGCTCGTCCGACTCGGAGCCGAACAGGCATTGCTCCAGTTCCAGGCTCGATCGGCCGAGGCGCCGCACGCGCGTACCGATCTCCACATCCGCCGGAAACCGCAACTGGCGACGGAAACTGCATTGCAGATCCGCCAGGATCGGCCCATCGCTGGTCTGGGTGTCGCCACCCTCGGTGATCCGGTGGATGTAATCGATGCGCCCGTCTTCCGAATATCGAAAGAAGACCGTGTTGTTCACATGGCCAAGGCTGTCCATTTCGCCCCATTTCACCTTGATCGGGGTGATGTGGGCATAGTCTGAGCGGTTCGGTTCGCGCATGGCCTCCCTCGCACTGCATCCGTTATTCCATACGCCGCCGTATTGACAGAACACGACGACTGCGCAAGATTATACGGAAGTCTTAACGGTGCGAACCCCGAATGCCCAAGAGCCAGAAAAATGCCCTCTCTGCCCAGGACTGGGCCGAAGCCGCGCTTGAAGCCATTGGGCGCCGTGGCGTCGAAGGCGTGGCGGTCGAACCGCTGGCTCGCGAGCTGGGCGTGACCAAGGGCAGTTTCTACTGGCATTTCGCCAATCGCGATGCCCTGCTCACGGCCGCCCTGGCGCGCTGGGAGGCGCGCGAAACCGACGAAGTGCTGGCGCGCGTGCAGCAGGAAACCGATCCACGCGCCCGTATCAAACGCCTGGTGACGGAAGTGAACACCTCGCGTCGCGCCAGCCGCATCTATACCGCACTGTCGAGTGCGACCAAACCGTCGTTCGTGCGCGAATACGTCGAACGCGTCTCACGCCGGCGCCTGCAATTTCTCATCGACTGCTATGCCGCGCTGGGTCTGGGGCCCGGTCGCGCGCGGCAATGGGCATTGCAGACCTACTCGGTCTTTCTCGGCTCGCTGCAGATCCGGCGCGATCTGCCCGGCGAATGGCCGGCCGCCGACGATCCCGCGTTCGCCGACTACGTCCGCTTTTTGATGGTCAGCCTGCTGCCCCCGGAAGCACAGGCCGAAGACAACGACGATAACGGCGGCCGAACCGCCGACACGCCGGCGGCGGCTTCGCCGGCCGTGGCCCAGTCACGCTAGATATTCACGGAGGAACCCACCATGAGCATTCTTGTTGCCCTTGTCATCGCCATCGCGGCGGTCTGGGCGCTGGCCTATACCGGCGCCGCGCTGGCCATCTGGAGCGCGGCGGTCGTCGTGTATTTCGTCGGTCTCGCCGTCACCGGCGTGATCGGCTGGCTCGGCCTGCTGATCGCCGCGATCGTCTTGGTGCCGCCGCTTGTGCTGTTCAACACCCCCGGACTACGCAAGCGCTACGCGACCAAACCCATATTCGCCAAGTTCAAATCGGTTCTGCCGCCGATGTCGGACACCGAGCGCGAGGCGCTCGAAGCCGGCAGCACCTGGTGGGAGACGGAAATGTTCCGCGGCAAGCCCGACTGGCAGTATCTGCTGGATTTCCGCCGCACCCAGCTCACCGAAGACGAACGCTCGTTTCTGGATAACGAGACCGAAACGCTGTGTTCGATGCTCGACGAGTGGGAAATCCTTAACGAGCGCCACGATATCCCGCCCGAAGGCTGGGATTACATCCGCAGGAACAAGTTCTTTGCCATGCTCATCCCCAAGGAGCACGGCGGCCTGGGTTTCTCGGCCCTGGCCCAGTCGACGGTGGTGGCCAAGATCGCCTCCCGTTCGCTGACCACCGCGGTGACCGTGATGGTGCCGAACTCGCTCGGGCCCGGAGAACTCCTGATTCACTACGGCACCAAGGAGCAACAGGCCAAATGGCTGCCCGGCCTGGCCGATGGCAGCCAGATCCCCTGTTTCGGCCTCACCGGCCCGGAAGTCGGGTCCGATGCCGGCGCCCTGCCCGACTACGGCATCGTCTGCAAGGGGGAATATCAGGGTCAGGAAGTGCTCGGCATGAAGCTGACCTTCTCCAAACGCTGGATCACGCTGGCGCCGGTGGCCACGGTCATCGGCCTGGCGTTCCGCCTGCACGATCCCGAAGGGCTGCTGGGCGATCCCGACAAGACCGACTACGGCATCACCTGCGCCCTGATTTCGGCCGATGAGCCGGGCGTGGAAATCGGCAAACGGCATTACCCCGGCGCGTTCATGAATGGCCCGATTTACGGCAAGGACATATTCGTGCCGCTGGACGCCATCATCGGCGGCCCCGAGAAGGCCGGCGGCGGCTGGCGCATGCTGGTCGAGTGCCTGTCCGCCGGGCGCGGCATTTCCCTGCCGGCGCTGTCGTCGGCCGCGGCCAAGATGTCGTATCGCATGACCGGCGCCTGGACGCGCATCCGCCGCCAGTTCAAGTTGCCGGTGGGCAAGTTCGAGGGCGTGCAGGAAGCCACCGCGCGCATCTCGGGCCTGAACTACAAGATGGAAGCCGCACGCGTGATGACGGCCTCCGGCGTGGACAAGTGCACGCCGTCGGTGGTCACGGCCATGGCCAAATACCACATGACCGAGTGGATGCGCGTGATCGTCAACGACGCGATGGACGTTCACGGCGGCCGCGGCATTCAGCAGGGCCCGCGCAACTATCTGGCCAGTTCCTACCAGTCGATTCCGATCGCGATCACGGTCGAGGGCGCCAACATCCTCACCCGCAGCCTGATGATCTTCGGCCAGGGCGCGATCCGTTGTCACCCGTATATCTTCCCGGAGATGGAAGCCGCGCGCGAGGACAACCTCGACGACTTCGACGATCTGCTGTGGTCGCATGTGGGTTACTCGGTCAACCGGGCTGCCCGCGCCTTCACCTTCGGGCTGACCGGCGCGATCACCGCCAAGGCGCCGGTATCCGGCGTAGCCGCGCCCTATTACCGGCAGCTCGAGCGCTTTTCCTCCGCCCTGGCCATCAGCTCCGATATCACCATGGGCCTGCTCGGTGGTGAGCTCAAGCGCAAGGAACTGCTCTCGGCCCGGCTCGGTGATGTGTTGTCCGAGCTGTACTTCGCCTCGGCCACCCTCAAGTACTTCTACGACGAGGGCGAGAAGGAAGAAGACGTCGATCATCTGCATTACGTGATGGCCGAGTCGCTGGCCAGGATCGAAAAGGCCTTCGACGGTTTCTTCCGCAACTTCCCGAATGGCCTCGTCGGCGGCGCCATGCGCCTGCTCGTGTTCCCGACCGGTATGGCACACAAGGGCCCGAGTGATCGCCTGATCAACGCGCTCGGCGACGCTATAATGGAGCCCTCGGCGTTCCGCGATCGTCTTTCCGCCGATATCTATGTCGGCCGCGACCCGGAGTCGGCGACAGGGCGCATCGAGGCGACCTTCAACAAGCTGATCGAGGTCGAGCCAATCTACGACACCTTCTTCAAGGCGGTTGCCAAGGGGGAGGTGGATGGCCTTGACACCGAAGCACGTCTGCGGTCCGCGGTTGAAAAGCACATCCTCACCCAGGAACAGGCGGACCAGGTCGCGGAATACGATCGCATGCGCTACGACGCGATCCTGACCGACGCCTTTACGAAGGACTATCTGGCCGACATGGCGCACAAACGCCACGAAGACCATCGCAACGAAGCGCGCGTGGCATAACGCTTTTTCATACCGCATCATGGCCCGGGTCAATCCCGGGCCTTTTTTTTGCGATGCGCCAACGCAGCGAACTGAGCAACACGTTCCAGAGCACCGACTACTGCGTCGAGTATCGAGGCGAAAACATCGTCCTGAACCTGTATCGGGCAACCCCCGCCACGCTCGCCGACTGGGTGAGCGTCCGCAATGGCGCCACCCCGGCATGGCTGATCACCGCCTACAACCCCGGCGCCGAAGCGGCCGCCGCGGTCGACAACCGCGCGCGACACCAGGTGCTCGACACCCTGCTCAAGCGTCGCGGTTTCGACCGTCTGGCCGCGGTCAACCGCGATACCGCCGGCGACTGGCCGAACGAACCCGGCTGGCTCGTGGCCGGCATGGAAGAAGGCATGGCGCGCAACCTGGCGCGACGCTTCGGCCAGGTCGCGATCGTCGCGGTCGATCGGGCACGCGTCGACCTGGTCTGGATTTATTAATCCGACATCAAAACAGCTGACTTCATCCGCTGTTTTTAACGCCTTCAAAAATAAAAGCCGGCGCCTGTCCGTCTTTTATTTTCAAAGGCTTCGCGGCCGATGGCCGCGGCGAGCATGCGATCGCATACTCGCGCTATCAACCCGAAAAATCATCTATTTTCGTGCCGGGTTAATAAGGGCCCATCCCAACAGCGCTTGGGCCGCGGCGACCCCGTACAAACCCGTACAAACCCGGATGGCACCCGGGTCATCGCCGGGCCGCCACCCGACGGGCGAGCGATCTACCCTTCAGAATGCCCGAGGTCGCGGTCGGGGTCGATACGATCGCGGATCATCTGTTTGATCGGTTTCGCCTCGGGAAACCCGCCAGCCGCGGCGCGATCGTGCAGGCATTCGCCATCAAGCCAGACCTGAAATACCCCGCGCCCGGCCGGCACCAGCGCCACTTCGCCGAGCGCGCTCCCGAACGTGGTCAGGATTTCCTGGCCCATCCAGGCCGCGCGCGCCACCCAGCGGCAGGCCGGACAATACAGAATGGCCACCCGCGGCGACCGCGGCATTTCAGACCCGGTGGACTGGCGCATAGGCCTCGGCGAACGATGGCGGCATGCGGCACGGTCGGCCGTTCGACAGACAAATCGTCACATACTGGGTCCGCGCGCGGAAGATGGTGCGACCGTCGTCGGCCCGGCGCATCTGGAAGTAACGCCACATCGATATCCGACCGTCGTTTTCGCCGATCCAGGTGGCAACCTGCAGTCGATCCCCCAGCTTTGCGGCGATCAGGTAATCGAGATTATGGTGCCGCACCACGCACGCGGCATCCAGCGCGACATAGGTATCCCAGTCCAGCCCCAGCGCGAGCGTATGCGCCCAGGCCGCCCGTTCCATATATTGCAGGTACACCGAGTTGTTGACGTGATCGAGCCGATCGATGTCATCCGCGCCGACCGCGATCTCGATGTAGAACGGGACATCGATGTCCCACCGTCTGTCAAACGCCATATCCGGCTTTCCGTTGTGCGCGAGGCGCAATCGAAAGAAGCCGGCGGCATGCGCTGGCTTCTCAACATCACGGCGCGTGGTGGATCAGCTCGCGGCCAGGGTGTCGGCCGCGCTTGCCGCGGTCATATCCGGCGGCGTCCCCACCACCTTGTAAAGGCGCGAAAGGAACGCGTCGGCACTGGGCTTGCCCGCGAACAATTGGGGATAGTTCGCCTGCACCCGGGATTCGAACGCCGACTTATCGCGGGCCTGCATCATGTAAGCCAGTGCATCGAGATCCTCGCCCGAGCCGCGCGCCGCCTCACTCTTGAGCATGGCATACTGGGAACGCACGAATTTCTCGCGCGCCCTGTGCGTCTGGGCGAAGCTGTTCCGCGTCGAGTCGGTCGTGGCCTGACTGGTTTCCCGGACGGCATCGGTCGTCGCGTCGGCAATGCGCGCGGTACCGTTGAGCAGCGTGTTGGAAGTCACCGCGACCTGCGAACAACCGGCGGCCAGGAGACCGAAGCCGGTTATCGCACCCAAGCTTACAATCCTGCGCATCGCGCTCTCCCTGAACGTATTCATGGCGGACTTCATTAGAGCGCGTCGGGCTCGGGCGACGCAAGCCCGTGTCCAGGCAATGCCTTGAAGGTGTTTCATAGGGCCCCACTATCGGAAGTATGGGTACGCGGCGATATTAGCCGGGGCTCATTCGCGTTATACTTTCAGGTCGATAACCGACCTTTCTACCAAGATTCGAGTTGCTATGGCCGCACATCAGGACGACGTCGAAGAACTGGTCGCCACGCGCGAATATGAAGCCGGATTCGTCACGGATCTGGAGTCCGATACGGTCGCCCCGGGTCTGAACGAGGACGTCATCCGGTTCATTTCCGACAAGAAGAACGAACCGGAATGGATGCTGGAATGGCGCCTCGAAGCCTATCGGCAGTGGCAGCAGATGAAGATGCCCCGTTGGCCGCATCTGCACTATCCGCCGATCGATTTTCAGAAGATCTCCTACTATTCGGCGCCCAAGTCCGCCAAGGACAAGCCGAAAAGCCTGGACGAAGTCGATCCGAAGCTGCTCGAAACCTACGAAAAGCTCGGCATCCCGCTACGCGAGCAGGAAATGCTGGCCGGTGTGGAGGGGGCCCAGTACCCGACCTCCGGTAGCAACGTCGCGGTGGATGCGGTCTTCGACAGCGTTTCGGTCGCCACGACCTTCAAGCAGAAACTGCATGATGCCGGCGTCATCTTCTGCTCGATTTCCGAAGCCATCCAGGAATATCCGGAGCTGGTCCGCCAGCACCTCGGTAGCGTGGTGCCGCGCGGCGACAATTTCTTCGCCGGCCTGAACTCGGCCGTGTTCACCGACGGCTCCTTCGTCTACATCCCCAAGGGGGTGAAATGCCCGATGGAGCTGTCGACGTATTTCCGCATCAACGCCGAAAACACCGGCCAGTTCGAGCGGACGCTGATCGTGGCCGAAGCGGGCAGCGAAGTGTCGTACCTGGAAGGCTGCACGGCGCCCCAGCGCGACGAGAACCAGCTGCATGCGGCGGTGGTCGAACTGGTGGCCGAGGAAGATGCCCGGATCAAGTATTCGACCGTCCAGAACTGGTACCCGGGTGACGAAAACGGCAAGGGCGGCATCTACAATTTCGTGACCAAGCGCGGCGAATGCCGCGGCGACCGCTCCAAGATCTCCTGGACCCAGGTCGAGACAGGCTCTGCGATTACCTGGAAATATCCGAGTTGCGTACTCACTGGCAACGACTCGGTCGGTGAGTTCTATTCGGTGGCTGTGACACGCGGCATGCAGCAGGCCGATACCGGCACGAAGATGATTCACATCGGCAAGAACACCAGGTCGACCATCATCGCCAAGGGTATTTCGGCGGTGCGAGGCGAGCAGGCCTATCGCGGCCTGGTGAAGGTCCTGCCGAGCGCGACGAATGCGCGCAACTTCACGCAGTGCGACTCGCTGCTCATCGGCGATAAATGCGGCGCGCATACCTTCCCTTACGTCGAATCCCGGAACAGCACGGCCAAGCTTGAACACGAGGCCACGACCTCGAAGATCGGCGAAGACCAGATGTTCTACTGTCAGCAGCGCGGCCTGTCCGAAGAGGACGCCGTCAATCTGATTGTCAATGGCTTCTGCAAGGATGTGTTCAAGGAGCTGCCGATGGAATTCGCCGTCGAGGCCCAGAAGCTTCTCAACGTCACGCTGGAGAACGCGGTCGGCTAGGACCGCGGCTCGAAGCGCAGTCGTTTTCCGGGCCCGGGCGCCAGTGGTGCCGGGCCTGTCCAGTTTTCATTGTTCGAATAACGCATATGATCTCAATCAAGAACCTGCATGCCGAGGTCGAAGGCAAGCCTATCCTCCGCGGCATCAATCTCGAAGTCCCGGACGGTGAAGTCCATGCCATCATGGGCCCGAACGGTTCCGGCAAGTCGACCCTGGCCAGTATTCTCGCCGGGCGCGAGGAATACGAGGTCACCGAGGGCAGCGTGACGTTCAAGGGCCGGGAACTGCTCGAGCTCGCCCCCGACGAACGCGCCTGCGAAGGCGTGTTCCTCGGCTTCCAGTACCCGGTCGAGATCCCCGGTGTATCCAACCTGTACCTGCTGCGTGCCGCGATCAACGCGCGCCGCAAGTATCACGGCGAGCCCGAGATCGACGCCGTGGAATTCATGCAGATGGTTCAGGAGAAGATCAGCCATGTCGGCATGAGCATGGACATGGTCAAGCGCGGTGTGAACGAGGATTTCTCCGGCGGCGAGAAGAAACGCAACGAAATCTTCCAGATGCTGATGCTGGAACCCGCCCTGGCGGTCCTGGATGAAACCGACTCCGGGCTCGACATCGACGCACTGAAGATCGTCGCGAGTGGAATCAACCGCCTGCGCTCGCCGGATCGCTCCGTCATCCTCGTGACCCACTACAAGCGCCTGCTGGAGCATGTCGTACCCGATCGGGTGCACGTGTTGTACCAGGGCCGGATCGTGCGTTCGGGCGGGCCCGAACTGGCCGATACGCTCGAGGAAGAAGGCTACGCCAACCTGGAAACCGACGAGGCCGCTGCGACGTCATGAGCGCGACGCAACAGATCGAACCCAGCATCGACCACTATCTGGCCGAATACGCCCGGGTCGAGCGCGACCTGCCCGGCAGCGACGACTCCAAGCGCGAGCGCTCGGCCGAGCTGACCCGCTTCTCCGAAGCCGGGTTTCCCTCCACACGCGAGGAAGACTGGAAGTACACCAGTCTTCAGCCTGTCGAGAAGCGTCGCTTCGAGATCAGCGACGAAGCCGAACCGGTGGCACTGGACGAACTGCGCGCGTTCATCCCTGCGGATCTGGACGCCCACCGCATCATCTTCGTCGACGGCCGCTTCAACGCGGCGCTGTCGGATGTCGACGATCTGCCCGCCGGCGTGACCGTGCGTTCCTTCGCGGACTATCTGTCCGAAAACGCGGGCGCCACCGTCAAGGCATGCGAGATCGAAGAAGAGCCGGGCAGCCTGACCGCCATGAACGCGGCGTTCTTCACCGACGGCGCTTATGTCGAAACCGCGGCCAACGCCGTGCTGGAGAAACCGCTGCACGTGATCAGCGTGACCTCCGGCGTACGCGACGAGCGCATGACCCAGGTCCGCCATCGCTACGTCTTCGGCGAGAACAGCCAGGCCGTCATCATCGAGCATTCGGTCGGCCTCGGCAGCAAGGCCTACTTCGCCAACCAGGTGACCGAGGCCGTAATGGGGCGCAATGCACAACTCACCCGGGTGCGCATTCAGCAGGAATCCGAGCGTGGCTACCACGTATCGAGCTTCTTCGCCCAGCAGCGCCGCGATAGCCGCGTGTTCAATCACGGCTTTGATCTGGGCGGGCGCCTGGCGCGTATCGATACCAATGCACGACTGGTCGACCACAATGCGGAAGTCCACTTCAACGGTGTCTACACGGCGACCGGGCGCCAGCATGTGGACAATCACACCCGGATCGACCACGCCACCGAGCACAGTCTTTCCCGGGAACAATACAAGGGTGTGCTCGCCGGTCACGCCCGCGGCGTATTCAATGGCAAGATCGTGATTCAAAAGGACGCGCAGAAGACCGATTCGGATCTGTCCTGCGATGCCCTGCTGCTGTCCGACAACGCCGAAGTCGACGCCAAGCCGGAACTCGAGATCTATGCCGACGATGTGACCGCCGGTCACGGCTCGACCATCGGCCAGCTCGACGAAGACGCGGTGTTCTATCTCAACAGCCGTGGCGTGAGCGAGGAAGGCGCACGCGCCATCCTGACCTACAGTTTTGCCAACGCACTGGTGCAGAAGGTCGGCATCGAGCCGATCGAGCGTTATGTCGAGGCCGCCATCCTGGCCAAGCTGCCGGGCGGTCGCGCATACGTGGATCTGGCCTGAGTTGGCGGGAGAAGCCGTCATGTCCGAAGTGAAGCAGCAGACCGCAAGCGCGGCCCCGGCGTTCGACGCCGAGCACGCGCGCGCCGACTTCCCCATCCTGCTCGAGGCCCTGCCCTCGGGGCGACGGCTGGTGTATCTCGACAACGCGGCGACCACCCAGAAGCCGTTGCACGTCATTCAGGCCAGCGACGACTATTATCGCCACGCCAACGCCAACGTACACCGCGCGATCCACACGCTGTCGCAACGGGCCACGCAGCAATACGAAGCCTGTCGCGACAAACTGGCCGAATTCATCGGCGCGCGCTCGCGCGACGAGATCGTCTATACCCGCGGCACCACGGACGGCATCAACCTGGTCGCCCAGTGCTACGCCCGGCCGCGGCTGAAGCCGGGGGACGAGATCCTGCTCACCGAGCTGGAACACCACTCCAACATCGTGCCCTGGCAGATGGTGGCCGAAGCCACCGGCGCGCAAATCGTGGTGGCGCCGATCGGCGACGACGGCAGTGTATCGCTCGAGGACTTCCGCGCGAAGCTGTCGGAACGTACGGCCATTGCCGCATTCGCGCATATCTCCAACGCCCTGGGCACGGTGCTGCCGGTGGCCGAGATGATCGCCGCGGCGCATGACGTCGGCGCGGTGACCCTGATCGACGGCGCCCAGGCCGTGGCCCACATGCCGGTCGATGTCACCGCTCTCGACGCCGACTTCTACGCGATGTCGGCGCACAAACTGTTCGGCCCCACCGGCTTCGGCGCCCTGTACGCCAAGCGCGAACTGCTGGAAGCCATGCCGCCCTATCAGGGCGGCGGCGACATGATCGAGACGGTGTCCTTCTCGGGTACGACGTACAACGACGTGCCCTACAAGTTCGAGGCTGGCACCCCCAACATCGCCGGCGCGGCCGCCCTCGGGGCCGCCATCGACTACGTCAACGACCTGGATCTGGCCGCCGTGTTCGACTACGAACACGAACTGCTGGCGCGCGCGACGCGCGAGATGCAAGCCATCGACGGCCTGCGCATCATTGGCACCGCGCCGGGCAAGGCCGGGATCATCTCCTTCGTGATGGACGGCGTGCATGCGCACGACATCGGCACCCTGCTCGATGAATCGGGCGTGGCAATCCGGACCGGCCATCACTGTGCGATGCCGCTGATGGAGCGCTTCGCTGTACCGGCGACCGCGCGCGTGTCCTTCGCGCTCTACAATACGCAAGCCGATGTCGATGCGCTGATCGGCGGCCTGGAAAGCATTCAACGTATCTTCGGATAAAAGGATTGTCGCGATGACCGATTGGGTGGATGTCTGCAAGGACGGCGAACTCGACGAAGGCCAGTGCCGCATCGTCGATGTGGACGACACGATGATCGCGGTTTTTTGCTACGACAAGGACTACTACGCGATCCACGACATGTGCACGCACGATGGCGGCGAACTGGCCAGCGGCGATGTCGAAGGCTGCGAAGTGATCTGCCCGCGCCACGGTGCGCGTTTCTGTATCAAGAACGGCAAGGCGCTCAGCGCACCCGCCTACGAGGATGTCGCCACCTTTCCGATCCGCGTCGAGAATGGCGTGGTCCAGGTCCGGGACGATCGTTTCGACTGACGCCTGCCCGCAGCGCCATGCAACGCCGCGATCGGCGTACGCCTCGAAAGCCGCGATGCGTCAATGCAATGCATCGCGGCTTTTTTTGTTTTCCCCAGGTTTGCGGGACTGAGTTAAGAAGGGTACTCGGCGCCGCGGGGCTGCAGAATGGCCCGGTTCGACGTTCACGCTCTCATGACAAGCGCGGGTCCGACCGCCGCGCCGGCGCGTATGGGCTGCCATGCCCACTCGCAGGCGCCGCCTTCGCCCCCGTCGACCACCTGGATACAGCGCAAACAGTCCGGGAGTCTGAGACGCCGTGTCTGTATTTCGGTCCCGTTTGTACGGCGACACCACGTGTTGCCGTGAACCGGCGAAGCCGGCGCCGTGCCGGATGCTCTTCTCTTGGTTACTTCTCTTGAGCAAACAAGAGAAGTGACTCGCGCTGCAGCGCGAAACCGAAGGTCGGCAAAGGCGGAGGGCGTGCGACTTTCACCCGTCCTGGTTCGGCGTTTCCCACCCAGTGCGCCGTGCATCGCGCGCCCCTGTCCTTAACCGCCAGGATTCGCAGGACGCCATGCACCGCTACTCCGCGAAGAACCTGTTTCATCGTCCGCCGTATTCGCCCCATCGCCGCCGGCAGATGGCCGCCGGCCGATCGAGGAAAGACGCGAGTTCAACCGTCGATGCCAACAGCCACAGCACGGCCCCGGTGCAACACGCGCAATGCCTGCTGCCACCAACGATTGATGGCGTCCCGGCACCAGAATGTATATAAAAAGAACTCTTTTCTTTTGTAATCATTTTATGCCTGACCGGCCGCCGATTCTGTCGTACGGGCATCAGCTGCACACCAAGCCCGGTGGTCGCTGGCTGTTCGCCCGCGATCTGCCGGCGTGCGCCGTATTTCGCGACCATCACGCCGCGCGTGAACCTTGTCGAGCCGAGCTTCTGCGCCGCGGCGCTGGGCAAACGGCGGTGACTGCACAACCATATCGGCACGGCGCACGCGATCGCCATGTGCAATCTCGCCGAACGGGCCGCCGGCCTGATGGCCGAAGCCACGGTGAAGCCGGCATGGCGCTGGATTCCCAAAGGGATGACCGTCGCCTATTGGGCCAAGGCCGAAACCGACCTGATTGCCCGGGCCCGCCCGGCCGCCACCGCGACGCTCGATGACGGCGTCGACTACAACGTCGAGGTGTCCATCCGCGATACCGACGAGGTCGAGGTCATGCACGCGACGATCACCCTATGGATCACCCGCACCGTCCATCCCGCCTATTCGTGCCCTGCCCCGGCCAAGGATTGCCTTGTTTATGACCGCCGCCACCGCGCCCTATCCGCATCTGCTCGCACCGCTCGATCTCGGCTTCACTACCCTGCGCAATCGCGTGCTCATGGGATCCATGCATACCGGCATGGAGGACTTCTTCTGGCACTACGACAAGCTCGCCGCGTATTTCGCCGAACGCGCCGCCGGCGGCGCCGGGTTGATCGTCACCGGCGGCATCGCCCCCAACATCGCCGGCTGGGTCTCGCCGCTGGCCGGGCGCATGAGCCATCGCGGCCATGTGATCCCGCATCGCAAGATCACGCGCGCCGTGCACGGCGAAGGCGGCCATATCTGCATGCAGATCCTTCACGCCGGACGCTACGGCTACCACCCGTTCATCGTCGGGGCCTCGCGCCGCAAGTCGCCCATCACCCCGTTCAAGCCGCGCGCGCTGAGTGAACGGGGGGTGCGGCGTACGATCCGGGATTATGTCCGCGCCGCCGAACTCGCACGCGATGCGGGTTATGACGGTGTCGAGGTGATGGGCTCGGAGGGCTATCTCATCAACCAGTTCCTGGTCGAGCACACCAATGACCGGCGCGACAGCTATGGCGGCTCGCTGGCCAAGCGACAACGCATGCCGATCGAGATCGTACAAGGCATTCGTGCCGCGCTCGGCCCGGATTTCATCCTCATCTATCGGCTGTCCATGCTCGATCTGGTCGAAAACGGCCAGCGCTGGGACGAAATCGTATCGCTCGCGCGCGCCATCGAAGCCGCCGGGGCGACGCTCATCAACACCGGCATCGGCTGGCACGAATCGCGCGTGCCCACCATCGTCACCCGTGTGCCCCGCGCCGCGTTCGCCTGGGTCACCGCCAAGCTCAAGCGCGAAGTCGGGCTGCCACTGGTCACCACCAATCGGGTGAACACGCCCGAGGTCGCCGAGTCGCTACTGGCCGACGGCGGCGCCGACATGGTGTCCATGGCACGCCCGTTCCTGGCCGACCCCGAGTTCGTGAACAAGGCGCGGGCCCATCGGGCCGCCGATATCAACAGCTGTATCGCCTGCAACCAGGCCTGTCTCGATCACGCTTTCCAGGGCAAGCGCGCCAGTTGTCTGGTCAATCCGCGCGCCGGGCGCGAAACCGAGCTGAATTTCCCTCCGGTCCAACAGCCGCGCCGCATCGCGGTCATCGGCGCCGGGCCGGCCGGGCTCGAGGCGGCTACCCGGTTGGCCGCGCGCGGCCACCGGGTCAGCCTGTATGACGAAGCGGGCGCGATCGGCGGGCAGTTCAACATGGCCAAACAGATTCCCGGCAAGGAGGAATTCTTCGAAACGCTGCGCTACTTCCGCCGTCGCGTGGAACAGACCGGGATCACGTTACATCTGAACACCCCCGCCACCGTTGACACCCTGGCCAACGAAGGCTTCGATGAAATCGTGATCGCCACCGGTGTGCGCCCGCGCCGGCCGGCGATCGACGGCATTGACCATCCTTCTGTCGCCTCCTACATCGATATTCTGCGCGGCCATCGCGTGGCCGGACCGCGGGTGGCGGTGATCGGCGCCGGCGGCATCGGCTTCGATGTCAGCGAGTTCCTGACCCATGACCGGCCGGCCCCCTCGCAGGATCGCGAACTGTTCTTCGACGAATGGGGCGTGGACCGCACCGCGGTGGCCGCCGGCGGGCTGATCGAGGCCCATCCCTCACCCTCGCCGCGCCAGGTGACCCTGCTTCAGCGCAGCCACGACAAACCCGGGCGCGGCCTGGGCAAGACCAGCGGCTGGGCGCATCGTGCCTCGCTCAAGCACAAGGGCGTGCAGATGCTGGGCGGCGTGGCCTACGAACGCATCGACGACGCCGGCCTGCACCTGCGCGTCGACGGCAAGGCCGGCGTGCTGGCCGTCGATACCGTCGTGATCTGCGCCGGCCAGAAAACCCGGCGCGATCTCGCCGATGATCTGGAAGCGCGCGGGCTGGCCTGTCACATCATCGGCGGCGCGAAGCTGGCGGCCGAGCTCGACGCCAAACGCGCGATCCGCGAAGCCGCCGAGCTGGCCGCGTCATTGGATTGATGCGCCTGGAGCGTTCTTTCTTCCCCGGACTATGTATTCGCCGATCAACGCGGATCTTGATTATGTAAGACACGCAGCTGACTGAATAATCTGGGTATTTTGTCCGCCAATGCACGCGAATGAGCGCAAATAAAAAGTACGATCAAGGCACTGCGGCTTCAGTGACGCAGGTCGGATTAGGTGCTTGCACCGTAATCCGACAGCCGGGCCTCGGAACCTGCGGATTGAGCGTCGGATTACGCGCTACGCGCTAATCCGACCTACCGCTCATGAACGTTGTCGACGCCGGTAACGGGTCATGCCCAGCATCTGCGTGAATCGGCGTTGATCTGCGGAAATTGCCTTGGAAAACAAAAACGTGCGGGCGCGTTTCCGGTAACGTTGGCGTTACAGGGCACCAGCTTCGGCGCGTCGCACGAGCCCGGGCGCGTCGGCGCAGCAGTACTCGACGATCAGGTTCGCGCTCTGGCGCCCGCGGAACTCGTTGACCTGCAGGCGAAAGACCAGCCGATGCACCCGGGCGGCATCCAGCGGCTCGTCGCGGTTGAAGACCATGGCCTCGATCGGCCCGCCGCCGCGGCTCGACTGCACGGTCAGCTTGAGATGTCCGCTACCGACCACACGCTGGTCGAGCACGTGATAGGCGCCGTGAAACAGCGGCGCGTCGAAGCCGGCACCCCAGGGCCCGGCCTGCCGCAGCTCGATCGCCGTTTCGAGGCTATGCTCGGGCCCGTCCAGTTCGCCGTCGGTGACGTACTCGCGCCGGGTCATGGCCGGAGTCAGCCGGGCCGCGACCGCGGCACGCAAGCGCTGCGCGAAGTCGTCCAGCCGTCCGGGCTTCAGGGATAGACCGGCCGCCTGGGCATGGCCGCCGAAGCGTGTGATCAGGCCAGGCGCGTCCGCATCCACGGCGGCCAGAGCGTCGCGGATATGCAGCCCGGGAATCGAGCGGGCCGAGCCTTTCAACTCACCGTGTTCGCCGGGCGCAAACGCCACCACCGGGCGATGAATGCGCTCGCGCAGGCGCGAGGCGATCAGACCGACAATGCCTTCGTGCCAGTCGCCTTCATGCACCACCAGCGCGGGCATATCCTCGTCCAGCGCCGCCAGGCGCTCCAGCGCAGCCTCGGCCTGGCCTTGCATGCGCTGTTGCACATTGCGCCGCTGCCGGTTGATCGACGACAGCGTCTCGGCCGTCCGGCGCGCGGCGTCGGCGGTGCCCGCACGCAGACAGGCCACCCCCAGACGCATGTCCTCGAGCCGTCCGGCAGCGTTGATGCGGGGCCCGATCGCGAAGCCGATATCGTCGGTATCCAGCCGAGCCGGATCGCGGCCGGCGATTTCGGCCAGGGCGACGATGCCCGGCCGGGCCCGGCCGGCCCGGATGCGGCGCAGGCCCTGGCTGACCAGCGTGCGGTTGACGTGATCCAGCGGCACCACATCGGCCACGGTGCCCACGGCCACCAGATCCAGCAGATCGCCCAGGCGCGGCAGCGCCGTGACGCCACGCTCGGCCATGCGCGAGCGCAGCGCGGCCATGACATAGAACACCACTCCGACACCGGCCAGATGCTTGCAGGCAAAGTCGCAGCCGGACTGATTCGGATTCACGATGGCCGCGGCCGCCGGCAGGCGCTCACCGGGCAGGTGATGATCGGTGACCACCACCCGCCAGCCCGCAGCGCTGGCCGCTTCGACGCCGGACAGCGAGGCAATCCCGTTGTCCACGGTAACAATCAACCCGCCGTCGGCGCCCGCCGGGCCGATCGCCTCGACCACGGACGGGGACAGACCATAGCCGTGCGTCGCCCGCTGCGGCATAAAGAAATCCACATGGGCGCCGAACGCCGCCAGCACCTCGAGCGCCAGCGTGGTGCTGGTGGCGCCATCAGCGTCGAAATCGCCCACGATCCGGATCGGCCGTTTCGACACGATCGCCGCTTCCAGTTCATCCACGGCCGCGTCGATACCCTTGAGCGCCGAGAAATCGGGCAAACCCGCCAGGCGATAGTCCAACTCGGCGGCATGCCGCACGCCACGCCCGGCGTAGATCCGCTGCAGCAGCGGCGAGGCCAGCCCATCCAGACCCGACACTCCGGGCATGGACCGATCGACGATGCGCGGCGCGTCATCGAAACCGTTGCGGTCCGATTGTTGCTCCGCCACCGCGCCCGTCACTGCTCAGCGGCGCTTGGCGGCGACGTAGGCCTGGACCTCGGCCAGTTCGGCGGGAAGTACGTCGAAGCGCTCGTCGAGCGACATCAGGTCGGCCATCGCCTCGGGCAGCGGCGCGCCCGGGAATCCGGCCCGCACGATGGCTGCCTCGAACTTGGCCGGATGGGCCGTGGCCAGGGTGATCATGGGCGTCGTGGCATCGGCGCGGCAGCGATTGGCCGCCCGGTAGCCGGTGGCGGTATGCGGATCAAGCAGCTCGCCCGTATGCGCGAACGCCTCGCGAATCACCTCGAGGATAGTGTCGTCGTCGACGCTGTCGCTCGAGAACAGCCGGCGCAACGCGGCGAGCGGTGCGTCGTCGATCACGGCCCGGCCATCGGCGAAGCGATCCAGCAGATCGCGCACCGCCCCGCTGTCGCGTCCGTAGGCTTCGAACAACAGGCGTTCGAAATTCGACGATACGACGATGTCCATAGACGGTGCGAGCGTGGCCAGCAACGCCCGGCGCGAGAAATCATTGTCGGCGATTGTGCGGTGCAGGATATCGTTGGCGTTGGTCGCGATCACGAACTGCTTGACCGGCAGCCCCATGCGATACGCCATGTAGCCGGCAAACAGATTGCCGAAGTTCGCCGACGGCACCGTGAACGATACCTCGCGATGCGGCGCACCCAAGGCAACCGCCGAGGCGACATAGTAGACGATCTGGGCCATGATGCGCGCCCAGTTGATCGAGTTCACCGCAATCAATCGCCGACCTTCGAGAAACCCCTGGTCGGCGAAACTGGCCTTGACCATGGCCTGGGCGTCGTCGAAATCGCCCTCGATGGCGATGTTGTGCACATTGGACGCATGCACGGTGGTCATCTGCCGGCGCTGGACCGCGGAAACGCGCTCATGCGGGTGCAGGATGAAAATATCGAGCTGATCACAGGCCCGGCAACCCTCGATCGCGGCCGAGCCGGTATCGCCCGAGGTCGCGCCCATGATCACGCCG
This sequence comes from Salinisphaera sp. SWV1, assembly GCF_052044155.1. NCBI lineage: Bacteria > Pseudomonadati > Pseudomonadota > Gammaproteobacteria > Salinisphaerales > Salinisphaeraceae > Salinisphaera > Salinisphaera sp. SWV1. The sequence continues at coordinate 216,812 of NZ_JBQDYE010000001.1, read as the reverse complement.
CGCTCGCCCCGCCGGGCGAGAAAATGATCGAGCAGGCGTCCCAGCAGCTGTAGGGCGACATCCTTGAAGGCCAGCGTCGGGCCGTGGAACAACTCGAGCAGATGATGGTTGTGCGACAACTGCTTGAGCGGCACCACCGCATCGTGATTGAAGGTGGCGTAGGTGTCCCGGATGATGCGCCTGAAGTCGGCGTCGTCAATGGCATCGCCCACGAACGGCTTCATCACCCGAAACGCGATCTCGGTATACGGCAGGCCCGCCATCGCCGCCAGCTCGTCGTGCGAGAACTGCGGCATGGTTTCGGGCACGTACAAGCCGCCGTCCGGCGCCAGGCCGGTGAGCACGACGTCCTCGAAGTTCAGCGCCGGCGCTTCGCCGCGCGTGCTGATGTAGCGCATCGCCTCGGTCATTCCTAGTCCTCGAATTCGGCCACACGGTAATGCACCACGCCGTCACGCGTGGTCGGCAGCGCGCGGATATGATCCAGCGCCTCGGTCAGCGTGCCCTCGCGGGCCGGCTTGGTGATGATGATCACGCGGGCGTCATCCTCGGCGGTCGGCGGGTCCTTCTGCAGAATGGCCTCGATCCCGATTTCGAGCTCGGCCAGCAGGCGGGTGATCTCCGCCATGACTCCGGTCTTGTCCGCCACCTGCACACGGAAATAATGCCCGCAGATGAAGTCCGGCGACTCCAGGATCGGCTCTTCGGTGATCTGGTCCGGCTGGAAAGCCAGATGCGGCACCCGACCGCTCGGGTCGACGCTCATCATGCGCGCGGTATCGATCAGGTCGGCGACCACCGACGAAGCGGTCGGTCCCGCGCCGGCGCCGGCCCCGTAGTAGGCGGTCGGGCCCACGGCGTCGCCATACACCATGATCGCGTTCTTCTCGCCCTCGACATTGGCCAGCAACGCGCGCTCGGGCACCAGCGTCGGATGTACGCGCATCGCCACGCCGGTAGGCTGGCGCTGGGCGATGCCCAGATGCTTGACCCGATAGCCCAATTCCTCGGCGTACTCGATATCATCGGCGCCGATGCCGCGGATACCGTCGGTGACGATGCGGTCGAACGACAGCGGAATACCGAAGGCGATGCTGCCGAGAATGGCGAGCTTGTGCGCGGCGTCGATGCCGTCGACGTCGAAGGTCGGATCGGCCTCGGCGAAGCCGAGCTTCTGTGCCTCGGCCAGCGCCTGCTCGAAGCTCATGCCTTCGAACTTCATCTGGCTGAGGATGAAATTGCCGGTGCCGTTGATGATGCCGGCCACCCATTCGATGCGATTGGCGGCCAGCGATTCGCGGATCGCCTTGATGATCGGGATGCCGCCGGCCACCGCCGCTTCGAACGAGACCACCACGCCGGCCGCGTCGGCCGCGGCGAAGATTTCGTTGCCGTGCAGCGCGATCAGGTGCTTGTTCGCGGTGACCACGTGCTTGCCGTTGGCGATCGCGGCCATGACCAGATCGTAGGCCAGACTGTCGCCGCCGATCAGCTCGAGCACGACGTCGATATTCGGGTCCTCGACGATGGCGCGGGCATCGGTTCCGATGTCGATGCCGCCGGTGTCGCATTCACGCGCGCGCTCGAGGTTCTGCACCGCCGCCCGGGTCACACGAATCTCTCGACCGGCACGCCGCGTGATCTCGTCGCCATTGCGCGCGAGCAGATTGACCACACCGGCACCCACGGTGCCGAGGCCGAGTACGCCGACCTTGACCGGTTCCATCATCGTGACTGTTCCTCGTTTGCGAGCCGCGCCCGACGCCGGGTGCGGTCATCCTGGTTGATGCACTAAAAACAGGCTCGAAAGCCCTGCGCGCCGCGACCTGTTCTGCTCAGGCACGCGGCGGCACCCCGCGTTAGGCGGGTTCGACGCCGTCGCGCCGGAACATGCGCTTGATATTGCGCAGCGCCTGTCGCGTGCGCTGGTCGTTCTCGATCAGGCCGAAACGCACGTGCGTGTCGCCGTATTCACCGAAACCGACCCCCGGGGAGACTGCCACATGGGCCTCGGCCAGCAGCTTCTTGGTGAAATCCAGCGATCCCATGTGCTGGTAGGCCTCCGGAATGCGTGCCCAGACGAACATGGTTGCCCTGGGGCGCTCGACCGGCCAGCCGATCTCGTTGAGCCCGTCGCAGAGGATATTGCGGCGCTTTTCGTACAGATCCCGGATCTCGGTGACACAATCCTGCGGCCCGTTGAGCGCGGCAATGGCCGCCACCTGAACCGGCGTGAACATGCCGTAGTCCAGGTACGACTTCATGCGCGCGAGCGCAGCGATGAGTTCCGGATTGCCGCACATGAAGCCCACACGCCAGCCCGGCATGTTGTAGCTCTTGGACAGCGTGAAGCATTCCACGGCGACGTCCTTCGCCCCCGGCACCTGCAGGATCGACGGCGCTTCGTAACCGTCGAACGTCAGATCGGCATAGGCCAGGTCCTGGACGATCCACAGATCGTATTCGCGCGCCATGGCGACCATGCGCTCGAAGAATTCCAGCTCGACGCACTGCGTGGTCGGATTACTGGGAAAGTTCAGCAGCATCATCTTCGGCCGGGGCCACGATTCCTTGATCGCTCTTTCCAGCTCGGCGAAGAAATCGGTGTCCGGCATCATGCGCACGTGGCGCACATCGGCGCCCGCGATCACCGCGCCGTAGGGGTGAATCGGATAGGCCGGATTGGGCACCAGCACCTGATCGCCGTGCTCCAGGATGGCGAGCATCAGATGGGCCAGCCCTTCCTTCGAGCCCATGGTGACGATGGCTTCGCTCTCGGGATCGATGTCGACGTCGTAGCGGCGCTTGTACCAGGCCGAGATCGCCTGTCTGAGGCGCAGCACGCCGCGCGAGACCGAATAGCGATGCGTATCCGGGCGCTGCACGGCCTCGGTGAGTTTCTCGACGATATGCGGCGGCGTGGGCCGATCGGGATTGCCCATGCCGAAGTCGATGATGTCCTCGCCGCGCGCTCGCGCCGCCTGCTTCAACTCGTTGATGATCGCGAACACATACGGCGGTAGGCGATTGATGCGTACGAAGTTGGATTTCGAGGAAGCGTCGGACATGTTGGTTCAAGCGGTTGGGTCGCCCGCACGACGGGCGGCGGAGGTATGCCTGGCCGATGCCGGTCGCAATCGGTCAAACACCGGAGTCTGCCAGATTCGCTGGCCCGGCACTACCAGAGTGCGCGGGTCTGTTCAGCGATCGGGCAAGACCTTCTGCGGATCGATCGGATCGCCATCCTTGCGCACCTCGAAGTGCAACATCGGCTTGTTGCCGGGGCCAAGCCCCATGTTCGCGATATGCGCCCCTGCGGCGACGCTCTGGCCCTGCTTGACGAAGCTCTTGTCGACGAAGCCATAGGCCGACAGATAATGCTTGTCGTGCTTGATGATGATCAGCTTGCCGTAGCCCTTCAGCCCCGAGCCGTTGTAGACCACGGTGCCGCTGGACGCGGCATCGATCGGTGCCCCGACCGTGCCGCCGATTTCGATGCCGCGCCGCCGCGCCGACGGGTCGTAGGCCCGCAACAACGGGCCGCTGGCCGGCCATTGCCAGCCATCCGCACTCGGGCCCCCGGCCTTGACCTTCGTGTGCCGGGTCGCGGCCGATGAGCTCGCGCTGTCGATCGAGCGCTGTTCCCGGGATTGGGTCGGCGAATGCCGGGGTGCGCTCTGTGCAGCGCCGCCGGCATTCGGCTGCGCTCGGTTACCCGCGCCGGACGAATGGTTCGAGGCGGTCGACACCGAATTGCGGGTAACCGTGGGCGCGCCGGGCGTATTGAGCGGCTGGACGTGGCCATTCGACCGACTCGACGGCGCCGCAGACGGTCGATTAGACGGCGTATTGGGCGCACTCGACATATGCGCGTAGTCCAGCCGCGGATAGGGCTTGAGCGTCAGATGCTGCCCCACGTCGAGGCGATACGGCGGCCCGATATGATTCCAGCGCGCCAGCTTGTGCCAGTCGATGTGGTAACGCTGTCCGATCTCGGACAACGTGTCGCCGCGCTGCACAGTGTAACTGTCGGGGCGCATCGCCCGGCTGATCGAACAGCCGGCCATTGCCATCGAGCCCGCCATCACCACGATGGCAGCCGCCGCTAGACGAAGCGATAGACCAGGCAGGCGGTCACGACCAAGGCGACGAATATCCATCCGATCCAGTCCAGATACTTGAGTAGTCGGTCCTCGAACACTGGCCCGAGACAGCGCACGAGCCCGGCGACCAGGAAAAACCGTGCGCCGCGCCCCGCGATCGATGCAAGCACGAAGGCCAGCAGCGGCATGTCGAGCGCACCCGCCGCGATGGTGAAAAGTTTATAGGGCAACGGGGAAAAGCCGGCAAACAGAACCGTCCAGAAGCCGTAGTCGGCGAACCCGCGCCGGACCGTGTCGTAACTCTGTCCATAGCCCACACTATCCAGCCAGGGAAGTATCTGTTCGATGAACAGCGCGCCGATCAGATAGCCGAACACAGCGCCGGCAGCGGAACCGAGCGTGGCGAGCACGGCATAGCGGACAAAGCGTTCGCGCCGGGCCAGCGTCATCGGCATGAGCATGACGTCCGGCGGAATCGGGAAGAACGAACTCTCGGCGAAGGCCAGGGCTACCAGCCCGCCCTGCGCATGCCGGTGCCCCGCGGCGCGGACCACGGCCGCGTAGAGCCGCCGCCACATCAGTCGTGGCCTTCGATCAGGGGCACGAAGCTGACCGGGTCGAGATCCTCGCGCTGGAACGACTGGCCCTGACGGCGCACCACGACCAGGCGCTGGCCGGCGCCGCCGGTCTCGCCCACCGGCACGATCATGCGGCCCTGCTCGGCCATCTGCTCACAGAGCGAGGTCGGCAACGCCTCGGCACCGGCGGTCACCAGGATCACGTCGAAAGGGCCGTACGAGGGCAGCCCGAGCACATCCTCGCGCGCTTCCCGCGCCCGGATATTGCGATAACCCAGTTCGGCGAGCCGGCGCCGCGCCTGGTCGTAGAGCGGCTTGATGCGCTCGACGGTATACACCGTGTCGACCAGTTCGGCCAGCACGGCCGCCTGGTAGCCGCTGCCGGTGCCGATCTCCAACACATGGTCGGGGACGCCGTCGGCCAGCAGCAGACTCGTCATCTGGGCCACGATATACGGCTGTGAAATCGTCTGGCCATAGCCGATCGGCAGCGCCGTATCGTCATAGGCCCGGCTGGTCATGGCCTCGTCGACGAACATATGCCGCGGCACGCGATTCATCGCCGCCAGAACGCGTTCGTCGCGGATACCGAGCTGCTCGAGGCGCGCGATCAGTCGCGCCCGGCTGCGCGCCGAGGCCATGCCGAAACCGCGCACGTGGGGATGCTTGTCCGGCTCGATCATCACAGCCGATCCAGCCAGTCGGACAACGACGACAGACTGGCATGCCGGGTCAGATCGATCTGCAGCGGCGTAATCGATACGAAGCCATTGTTGACGGCCTGGAAATCCGTACCGGGCCCGGCATCGGCCTGCCCGCCGGCCGGCCCGATCCAGTACACTTTTCGCCCGCGCGGATCGCGATCGGCGATCAGCTTCTCGGCACGATGGCGATAACCCAGCCGGGTGGCGCGATAACCGGCCAGCGCGTCGTATGCCACATCCGGGACGTTGACGTTGAGAATGGTATCGGCCGGCAGCGGGTGGGCCAGCAACAGGCGCACCATCGACACCGCGACCCGCGCCGCCGTATCGTAGTGAATACAGGCGTCGCCCGCCAGGGAGACCGCAATCGCGGGCAGCCCCAGCGACCGGCCTTCGGTCGCGGCCGCCACGGTGCCGGAATACAGCACATCGTCGCCAAGGTTGGCGCCCGTATTTATGCCGGAGACGACCATATCGGCGTCTTCATCAAACAGCCCCGTGGTCGCCAGATGCACGCAATCGGTCGGCGTCCCGTCGACGGCGAAGACATTGTCGTCGACCTCGCGCACCCGTAGTGGCCGCTCCAGCGTGAGCGAATTGCTTGCGCCGCTGCGATTGCGGTCCGGCGCCACGGTGACGATATCGTCGCAGACCGCGGCCATGGCCGCGCGCAGCGCGCTCAGGCCGGGGGCGTGACATCCATCGTCGTTGCTCAGTAGTAAACGCATGTACTCACAGACTCGAATTGATCCGGGCGCGCGTGCGCGTGCAGGCACGCGCTCAGCCCGATAGCATAGCTCATACAGGCCCGGCTTGACTTTGTGCCGCCAGCCGCGCGGCAGGGAATACGCGATCATGAGCGCTTCGAATCGCGACGACGACAAAACCAGTGAGGACGAAGCCGCGCTGTTCCGCAGCACGGTCGGGCCGGTCACGGATATCCGCCATCACCGGCGCGCACCGCAGCGTCCCCTGCCCTCGGCTCGCCCGCGCATGCGCGAGGCCGACGAGGCCGCCGTGATGACGGAACTTCTCGTCGACGCCCCGCCCGATCCGGACATCGAAACCGGCGACGACCTGGTGCATCGCCGCGAAGGTGTCCAGCATGCCGTGATCCGACGCCTGCGCCGCGGACATTATCGCTGCCAGGCCGAAATCGATCTGCATGGCATGGTGGTCGACGTGGCCCGTCATTGCCTGAGCGAATTCCTGCACGAGGCGCTGGATCGCGGCTATCGCTGCGTGCGCATCGTCCATGGCAAGGGCCTGCGCTCCGGCAACCGCGGGCCGGTACTCAAGGGCAAGGTCGCCGGCTGGCTGCGGCAACGGGATGAAGTGCTGGCCTATGCCTCGGCCCGGCCGGTCGACGGCGGCACCGGCGCGCTCTATGTCCTGCTTCGCAAGACATGAGCCCCGATCATGCGCCTCAACCGCGACCGGCCATGTCCTCGGCCCGGACCAGCTCGCGGATCACGCTGGTTGCGAAGGCTCCGGCAGACAGCGTGAATGAAAGCCGCATGTCGTCGCCTTCCACCGTAGCCTCGAGCCCGGTCAAGGGCAGTCGAAGGGCGCGCCGTTCGGCGTCCACGCCGAATTGCGCCAGACCGTCGCAGAAATCCGGGAAACCGGCCAGAACGCGATTTTCCATCTCGGCCGCGGCGTCGGAAGGCGACACCGCGCCGTCCCGCCGGCGCCCCGGCATGGGCCCGGTGGGCTCGATATCGCCACGTGCCGCGCGGGCGATGAGCGAATCCCAGGATTCCTCCGTGTCGGCGGCGGCGAACACACTGTGTGATCCGGCCAGCATGAAGACATCCCCGGTCAGCGGGCCGGGCCAGGCACCGGCCCGCAGGCGCGCATCCAGCACCGCATTGAAGATCAGCGAACGGGCCGCCGACAGGGCAAAACTGCGCCGCCCGCGCGACAAGCGACGACCGGAAAACAACGCCTGCGACAGCTCGATGTTGCGGCCGCCGTGGCCGAACCGCTGCGGCCCGAAATAGTTGGGCACACCGTCGCGCCGTACCCGCGCCACACGGGCCGCGAACGCTGTCGCGTCGAGGCCGTCGACCTGGCGCACGACAATATCGAAGCGATTGGCACGGTGCGTACCGCACCGAAGCTTGCGCCCGTGGCGGCGCGCCTCGAGTACGCGCAAGTCGTCGTCCGCGGGCCAGGCCGGCAGCGCCTGCTTGATCGGCCAGGTCAGCGACAACCATTGCCGGGTCATGGCATGGCGATCCTTGAGGCCGCTGTAGCCGATGTTGCGCGCCGCCACACCGATGGCGGCCGCCAGTCGTTCAACCGCCTGCGGGGTGGTCAGCCCGGTCTTCTCCACCCAAAGCCAGACATGCTCGCCCTCGCCGGACAGCTCGACATCGCAGATTTCCTCGACCCGAAAATCGGCCGGCGTCGCGCGCAACCGACCGCTTGCGCTCGGCCCGGATTCGACATGCGCGAAGGCGGCGACGTCGACCGCGTCGCCGTTCAGATAATCCATCCCGCGATCAGCCGGCGCTGGCGGTCTTGCCGGACGCGGCGTGCGACGCCTTCGTCGGGGCGGATTCGTCGGGCACGGTCAGAAAGAACGTCTCACCCGGCTTGACCATGCCCATTTCGACCCGCGCCCGACCCTCGGTCGCGCCCACGCCGGACTTGAGGTCATTGATCCGGGCCTGCATGGCATTGTTGCGCGCGCGGTCGTGCTTGTTCTCCCGGACGATCTTCTGGTGCATCGATTGCAGATGGTGCACCTGCGCCAGACTGCCGTCACCGATCCACAGCCGGTATTGCAGACCCGCGAAAACCACGACCAGCGCAATGACGGCGACGCGATACATGCCTCGATTGTAGCGCGTCGCCGCCGGCTGTCCAGCGTAGGTTTCGTAGTCGGGAACGCCGTCGCGCAATCTCGTCAGATTTCGCAGTTGAAGGCTTTCTTGCCCGGATACACCGCTCGGCTGCCGAGTTCGGCCTCGATCATCAGCAGACGGTTGTACTTGGCAATGCGGTCCGAGCGCGACAGCGACCCGGTCTTGATCTGCGTGGCCGCGGTCGCCACGGCCAGATCGGCGATGGTCGAATCCTCGGTTTCACCGGAACGATGCGACACCACGGCGGTATAGTCGGCGCGGGTCGCCACGTCGATCGCGCGCAGGGTCTCGGTCAGTGTGCCGATCTGGTTGGGCTTGATCAGAATCGAGTTGGCAATGCCTTCCTCGATGCCCCGCTGCAGAATACGCGTATTGGTCACGAACAGATCGTCGCCGACCAGCTGGATCCTGTCGCCCAGACGCTCGGTGAGCAATGCCCAGCCGTCCCAGTCGTCCTCGGCCATGCCGTCCTCGATCGTGATGATCGGATAGCGTTCGACCAGGCCGGCCAGGTAGTCGACGAACCCCTTGGCGTCGTAGTCCTTGCCTTCGCCGGCGAGCTTGTAGGTGCCGTCCTCGTAGAACTCGGTGCTGGCGGCGTCGACGCCCAGGTAGACCTGTTCGCCCGGCTTGTAGCCCGCACGCTCGATGGCCTCGACCAGCGTCTCCAGCGCGGCTTCATTGGACGGCAGGTCCGGCGCGAAGCCGCCCTCGTCGCCGACCGACGTCGACATGCCGCGCTCGCCCAGCAGTTTCTTCAGATTCTGGAAGATTTCCGCACCACAGCGCAAGGCATCCGAAAAACTCGAAAAGCCGGCCGGCACGATCATGAATTCCTGGATGTCGACATTGTTCGAGGCATGCTCGCCGCCGTTGATGACGTTCATCATCGGCACCGGCAGATGCGTCGCTTCATCGTGACCGAGAAACGCATACAGGCCCTGACCGGCATTGTTGGCGGCGGCGTGGGCCGCGGCCAGGGACACGCCCAGCAGCGCGTTCGCGCCCAGACGGCCCTTGTTGTCGGTGCCGTCGAGTTCGATCAGCACCTTGTCGAGACCGGCCTGGTCGTTGACGTCGAAGCCCTTGATCTTCTTGGCGATCTCGCCGTTGACATTGGCCACGGCGCGGGTTACGCCCTTGCCGAGGAAGCGACTCTTGTCGTTATCGCGCAACTCGACGGCCTCGAGGCTGCCGGTCGAAGCGCCCGACGGCACCATGGCCGTACCGGTCACCCCGGATTCCAACTCGATTTGAACCGCGACCGTGGGATTGCCGCGCGAGTCGATAACCTGATAGCCGCGCGTATTGGAAATCTTCGACATAAGCTTTGAATATCGCGTTGGTGTGGAATGAGCCCGAGCCACCGCGTTCTACTGCGGTCGACCAAGATTACCCGCTGTGCGGCGACGGCGCCATGACGCCGCGACGCTTGGCCACGCCATCGAGCTCGACCAGCGTTTCCAGAAGCTCGCGCATCTGTGCCAGCGGCAACGAATTCGGCCCATCGCACAGGGCGTTGTCGGGGTCGGGATGGGTTTCCATGAACAGCCCGGACACGCCCGCGCCGACCGCGGCCCGTGCCAGCACCGGAATATGTTCGCGCGCGCCGCCCGAGGCATGGCCGAGCCCGCCGGGCAACTGCACCGAGTGCGTCGCATCGAACACCACCGGGCAGCCGGTATCGCGCATCATCGCCAGGCCGCGCATATCGACCACGAGATTGTTATAGCCGAACGAGAACCCGCGCTCGCAGACCATGAGCGCCCGGCCGCCCGCTTCACGGGCCTTGGCCACCACGCCGTTCATCTCCGCCGGCGACAGGAACTGGCCCTTCTTGATGTTCACCGGCTTGCCGGAGGCGGCGACGGTCTGGATGAAATCGGTCTGGCGACACAGGAAGGCGGGCGTCTGCAACATGTCGACCACGACCGACACCGGCTCCACCTGGGCCTCGACATGCACATCGGTGGTCACCGGCACGCCGATCTCGCGCTTGACCGCCGCCAGCGTTTCCAGCCCCTGATCCAGACCGGGTCCACGATAACTGGCATGCGAACTGCGATTGGCCTTGTCGAAGGAGCCCTTGAACACATAGCCGATGCCGAGATCGGCACAGATTTCGGCCACATGGCCGGCGATATCGATCGACAGCTGCTGCGATTCCAGGCTGTCCGGCCCGGCGATCAGGAACAGCGGCGCATCGCCGCCGACTTCGAAACCGGCCAGATTCATTTCAGACACCGCGCGCGCGCCGCCGAGATGAAGCCCATGAACAACGGATGGCCGGCCCGCGGCGTCGACGTGAACTCGGGATGAAACTGGCAGCCCAGAAACCAGGGATGATCGGGCAGTTCGATGATTTCGACCAAGTCGTCCTCCACCGAGAAGCCGGAAAACACCAATCCCTTGGCCGACAGTGTCTCACGGTAACGGTTGTTGAATTCGTAGCGATGGCGGTGGCGTTCGAAGATCTCGTCGGCGTCGTAGCAGCGATGCGCCAGCGTGCCGGGCACCAGCCGGCAGCGCTGTTCGCCCAGGCGCATGGTGCCGCCGAGATCGACATTGGCGTCGCGGGTCTGGCGGGCGCCGCCGGCGTCGGTCCATTCGGTGACCAGCGCGATCACCGGATGCGCCGGCTGCGGCTCGAACTCGGTACTGTGCGCGCCGGCCAGCCCGGCCACATCACGCGCGAATTCGATACAGGCAACCTGCATGCCGAGACAGATGCCGAGATACGGCACCTTGTTCAGGCGCGCATAACGCGCGGCCGCGATCTTGCCCTCGATGCCACGTTCGCCGAAGCCCCCGGGCACCAGGATGGCGTCGCAGTCGGCCAGGGCCTCGGCCGGGTCCTTCTCCACCGTTTCCGAATCGACATAGTGGATATCGACACGCGTGGCCGTATGCAGCCCCGCATGCGACAGCGCTTCGTTGACCGACTTGTAGGCATCGGCCAGATCGACGTACTTGCCGACCATCGCCACCCGTACCGACACATCCTGGGTGGTGCGCGCATCGACCAGCGCGGCCCAGTTCGACAGGTCCGCCTTGGGCGCGGTCATCGAGAAATGATCGATGACCAGATCGTCGAGATGCTGGCTTTGCAGCAGACTCGGCATCTTGTAGATGTCGTCCACGTCGACCGCGGCGATGACCGCGCGATCGGAGACATTGGTGAACAAGCCGATCTTGCGGCGCTCGTTCTCGGGTAGCGGCCGGTCCGTGCGGCAGACCAGGATATCCGGCTGGATGCCGATCGAGCGCAACTCCTTGACCGAATGCTGCGTCGGCTTGGTCTTGAGCTCGCCGGAGGACGGGATAAAGGGCACGAGCGTCAGATGCATGAACATGACGCGATCGCGACCCAGCTCCACTCCGAACTGGCGGATCGCCTCCAGGAACGGCAGCGACTCGATGTCGCCGACGGTGCCGCCGATCTCGACCAGACAGATGTCCGCGCCCTCGCCGCCTTCCAGAATGCAGCGCTTGATCTCGTCTGTGATGTGCGGAATCACCTGCACCGTGCCGCCGAGATAATCGCCGCGCCGTTCCTTGTTGATGACGTTGTTGTAGATCTGGCCGGTGGTGAAGTTCGACAGGCGCGAGGTCCGCGTCTTGAGGAACCGCTCGTAATGACCCAGATCCAGGTCGGTCTCGGCGCCGTCGCGCGTGACGTACACCTCGCCATGCTGGAACGGGCTCATGGTGCCCGCATCCACATTCAGATACGGGTCGAGCTTGATCACCGAGACCGACAGGCCACGGGCTTCAAGCAGCGCGCCGAGCGAGGCGGCGGCGATGCCCTTGCCGAGCGAGGAGACAACCCCGCCGGTGACAAAAAGATAACGAGTACCGGTCGCGTGCCCAGCCATGCGCGCTCTTGTGGGGTCGAGGGAGGTGCCAGGCGCGCATGCTAGCCCAAAGCCGGTGCGCGAACAACGCGCGCCCGGTCGCGACATCGCCCGACCGGCGGCATCACACGGCCTGACATGGTATGCCGCGCCGGCTGATCCGCACCGGCGCGCGCGACCTGACCGTCGTTGCGCGAGTCGTGTCGTTCGCTGGCTCCGGGCGCTCAGTCGCGCACGGGGTCGCCGGCCAGCTCATGGCGCCAGACGAACGTCGGCGCGTATCCGCCGAACCAATCCACGATCGCGGGATGCTGCCACCGGCCGGGCAGTGCCACGAGCCGATCATCGACATACACCCGCGGCATCCGTTCCCGGATCCAGGGCGGCACCCGCGTTCGCCGCAGATATTCCGACAGGGCTTCCGTCCCGCCATCGGCGCGGCTCAGACGCGCGCCCGCACCACCGAACGCCAGCACGAGGCCGCCGGGCCATGCGCAGGCCGGCACGCCGTGAACCCGCAATACGCCACAGCCCGGGGGCAGCGTGATCGCGTCGCCGGCATGCCAGGCGAGCACGGTCGCGGCGGGCGGCGCGGCCGGCAACCGAGGCATGGCGAAAAGACGCGCATCGAAACGACGGACTTCGGTCCCGGCGAACGAAACACGGGGGCCGGCGTGTTCCCGGGCGCCGAGCAGGCGTGCGATTTCGGCCAGATGACGATGATTCGGCCGGTCATGCCCGGCTTCACGCAGCCAGCGGCGCAAGACTTCGGCGCGCCGGGCCGGCGACAGCGTGGCAAGGGCGTCGATGGACAGCGTATCCCTGTCAGTCCGCGCGGCCGCGAGATCCAGCGCGGCCAGCGCCCGGACCGCGTCGTTCGCCTGTGCCGCCCATGCCGCACTGCGTGCCAGGGTTTCGGCCGCGGCCGGCCAGCGCTCGACCAGCGCCGGCCAGACGCGGGTACGCAGTTGCCCGCGTGCGCGCTGCCGGCTGTGGTTGCTCCGATCCTCCACCCAGGCCAGGCCGTGCGCTTTCGCATAGGCGGTGATTTCGGCGCGTGGCCGGTCGATCCATGGCCGCCAGAGCCGCCCCGGGCCGAACGACGTCAGGCCCGGCATGCCGGCCAGGCCGGCCACGCCCGAGCCGCGCAGTGCCTGCAGCACAAACGTTTCGGCCTGGTCGTTGGCGTGGTGCGCCGTGAGCAACACCTCGCCCGGGGCGAGATCGTCGGCCAGTGCGGCATAGCGCGCATGGCGAGCCGCGGCTTCGAGCCCGCCGCCCCCGGCACCGACGTGGACATCGAGCCGGGAATAGGCCACGCCGAGATCCGCGCATTCCTGCGCGCAGTGCGCGGCCCAGTCTTCGGCCGCGGCCTCGATATGGTGGCACACATGTACCGCGCGCACAGCCGCCGCGCCGCCCGCATGGGCCAGCGCATGCAGCAGCGCCGTGGAGTCGCGCCCGCCGCTGTAGGCGACGACCAGACCGGCCGCGTGTTCCGGCGGCGTGCGCAGCAGGTCGGTCAACGTGGGCTGGTGTGTCACACCGCGGCGCGCGGCACGCTCGCGCCCTGTCCGGAGCGGCGCGGCGGCATCACCCCGCCGACTTGTAATCGCCGAAGGCCATCCAGCGCTTGTAGCGCGCGTCCAGCAACTCGTCGATGCTCAGGTGCTGAAGCCGGGTCATGTGGGCTAGCAGGCGATCCTTGAGATGCCCCATGAGGCGGGCCGGGTCGCGATGCGCACCGCCCAGCGGCTCATCCACGACTTCGTCGACCAATTCCAGGCGTTTGAGATCGATCGAGGACACCCGCATCGCCTCGGCCGCGTCCTCGGCCTTGGCCGCGGATTTCCACAGAATCGAGGCACAACCTTCCGGCGAGATCACGGAGTAGATGCTGTACTGAAGCATCATCAGCTGGTCGCCCACGCCGATCGCCAGCGCCCCACCGGAGCCGCCCTCGCCGACCACGGTGCAGATTACCGGCACGCGCAGCTTGGCCATCTCGAACAGATTGCGGGCAATCGCCTCGGACTGGTTGCGCTCTTCGGCGCCGATACCCGGATAAGCACCCGGGGTGTCGATGAAGGTCAGCACCGGCAGTTTGAAGCGCTCGGCGGTCTTCATCAGACGCAACGCCTTGCGATATCCCTCGGGTCGCGGCATGCCGAAATTGCGATGAATCTTTTCCTTGGTGTCACGGCCCTTCTGGTGCCCGATCACCATCACCGACTGACCGCCCAGACGCGCGGTGCCGCCGATGATTGCCGGGTCGTCGCCATAGGCCCGATCGCCGTGCAGTTCGACGAAGTCGGTGAACATGCCGTCGATGTAATCCTGCGTATAGGGGCGCAGCGGGTGACGCGCCATCTGCGCGACCTGCCACGTCGATAGCTTGGAAAAGATCTGCTCGGTCAAATGCTTGCGCTTTTCTTCCAGACGCGTGATTTCTTCCGAGAGATTGACCTCGCTACCGTCCGCGACAAAGCGCAACTCCTCGATCTTCTGCTGCAGTTCGGCGATCGGTTGTTCGAAGTCCAGGTAATCGAGGTTTTTTTGCGCCATCGGTTCGTCGTTGCCGGTTGTCGGATCAGCTTACGCTCGTCTGGGCGCGACGATAACGTACTTGCACTTTATCCGCACCCACGAGGCTCTTCAGATCGGCCAGCAACTCCTCGCACAGGCGCAGCCGGGTATCGCCCAAAGTCAGCACCGCGCGGGCCTGTGCGTTGGCGTAACGCAACACGACATCGCAGCCGGCGTCGGCCTTGTAGCGATCCACGCAGCCGGCGAGTGCGCCGACATCCAGCGTGGCTTCGGACTGCAACTGCAGCAGGATACGGCTGGCATAGGCCGCACGCGCGGTCTCGATGTCCATGACCGTGTTCGCGTTGAGCCGGAAACCGTCGGAGAAGTCGTCGTACTGCAGGCTGCCGTCGACGATCACGAGCTTGTCCGAGACCAGCAGATGGCCGAACTCGGCGGCCTTGTCCTCGAACAGGGGGCACTCGATGCGCCCGGAGCCGTCGTCCAGCACGACGATGATCCGCTTGCCCTTCTTCATGCGCCGGACCTCGACCACAAGCCCGGCGACCACCGCGGCCTTGCGCGGACTGCGGCGGCCCTCGCCGCCCTCTTCCGGCCGGGGCATGGCCGCGACCTGATCGGCGATCTTGCCGTCGGTCATGCGCGCCAGCTCGGCCTCCCAGGCCTTGATCGGATGCCCGGTCAGATACAGACCCAGCGTGTCGCGCTCGGCCTTGAGCCGCTCGTCCTCCGGCCATTCGTCGAGATGATCAAGCGGCGGCCCGGCGGTGTCCGGTGTTTCGGCCAGGCCGAACATGTCGTTCTGGCCGACGCGGCTGGCCGCGCGGTCCTGTTCCGCGGCCGCCAGCGCGCGGGTTACACCGTGCATGAGGCTGGCCCGGTTCGGGCCGAGATCATCCAGCGCGCCGGCGTTGATCAGGGCCTCGATCGCGCGCCGGTTGATCTTCGACGTATCCACCCGGCGACAGAAGTCATACAGATTGACGAAGGTGCCGCCCTCGCGCCGCTCGGCGATCACGGCTTCGATCGCGCCCTTGCCCAGCCCCTTGATCGCGCCCAGGCCATAGCGGATGGTCGCATCGTCGACCACCGAGAAGTTGTATTCGGAGGCGTTGACGTTGGGCGGCGCCACCTCGATGGCGAGCCGGTGGCACTCGTCGATCATGATCACGACCTTGTCGGTGTGATCCATATCCGCCGACAACACCGCCGACATGAAGTCGGCCGGATAATGCGCCTTCAGCCACGCGGTCTGATACGACACCAGGGCATAGGCCGCCGAGTGCGATTTATTGAAACCGTAGCCGGCGAATTTCTCGACCAGATCGAAGATATAGGCGGCGGTATCCTCGTCGATATTGTTCGCGACCGCGCCCTTGACGAAACCGTCGCGCTGCTTGGCCATTTCCTCGGGCTTTTTCTTGCCCATGGCACGACGCAACAGGTCGGCGTTGCCCAGGCTATAGCCCGCCAGCACCTGGGCGATCTGCATCACCTGTTCCTGGTACAGGATGACGCCGTAGGTCGGTTCCAGCACTTCCGCCAGGCTGTTGTGCGGATACACCACCTTGGCCCGGCCGTGCTTGCGGTCGATGAAATCCTCGACCATGCCGGATTCGAGCGGCCCGGGCCGATAGAGTGCGACCAGCGCGATGATGTCCTCGAACTCGGCCGGCTGCAGGCGCTTGATCAGGCGCCGCATGCCGGACGATTCCAGCTGGAACACAGCCGTGGTGTCGCCTTTCTGCAGCAGGTCGAACGAGGCCTTGTCGTCCAGCGGGATCTGGCGAACGTCGATCGGCCCCTTGCCGGTTTTTTTCAGGCGGGTGTTGGCGACCTGGACCGCGTTGTCGATGATGGTGAGCGTGCGCAGGCCGAGAAAGTCGAACTTGACCAGGCCGACCGCCTCGACATCGTCCTTGTCGAACTGGGTGACGCGATTGGTGCCGCCCGGCTCGCAGTACAGCGGCGTGAAATCGATCAGGTTGGACGGCGCGATGACCACGCCGCCGGCGTGCTTGCCGGCGTTGCGGGACAATCCTTCCAGCGACAGCGCCAGATCGAGCAGGTAACCCACCTCCTCGTCTTCGCGCGAGGTCCGCAGTTCCTCGGATTCCTCGAGCGCCCGGGTGAGCGTCATGTCCGGGGCGAACGGGATCTGCTTGGCGATGCGGTCAACGAAGCCGTAGGGGTGATTGAGCACGCGCCCGACGTCGCGCACCACGGCCTTGGCCGCCATCGTGCCGTAGGTGATGATCTGGCTGACCTTCTCGTGGCCGTAGGCATCGGCCACGTATTCGATCACCCGGTCGCGGCCGTCCATGCAGAAGTCGACGTCGAAGTCGGGCATGGACACGCGTTCGGGATTGAGGAAGCGTTCGAACAGCAGATCGTAGGCCAGCGGGTCCAGGTCGGTGATGCCGAGCGCATAGGCCACCAGCGAACCGGCGCCCGAACCACGGCCCGGACCTACCGGCACGCCGTTCTCGCGCGCCCAGCGAATGAAGTCGGCCACGATCAGGAAGTAGCCGGGAAAACCCATGGTCTTGATGACGTCGAGTTCGTGGGTCAGCCGGCTCTCGTATTCCTCGCGCCTGGTCTCGCGCACGTCCGCGTCCGGATACAGGTCTTCGAGGCGTTCATTGAGTCCGGCCCGGGATTCGGCCTTGAGAAACGAATCGGTATCGTGACCTTCGGGCACCGGGAAATCCGGCAGCACGTTCTCGCCGAGCGTGAGCTGGAGATTGCAGCGGCGCGCGATCTCCACCGAGTTCTCGATCGCCTCGGGCAGGTCGGCGAACAGCTCGACCATCTGCTCGGGCGTCTTGAGATACTGTTCGGCGGTGTAGTGGCGCGGCCGGCGCGGATCGGCCAGCGTATAGCCGCCGTGGATGGCCACACGCGCTTCGTGCGCATCGAAATCGTCGGCGCCGGGAAAGCGCACGTCGTTGGTGGCCACGATCGGAATATCGGTGGCCAGGGCCAGGCCGACGGTCTCCGCCAGCCAGGCGGCCTCGCCGCTGCGCTGGCAACGCGTGACCTCCAGATAGTAGCGATCGCCGAAAATCGATTGCCAGTGGCGCGCGTGCTGCTCGGCCAGTTCGGTCTTGCCGGCCAGCAGCGCCTGGCCGGTATCGCCGCTCATGCCGCCGGACACCGCGATCAGCCCGTCCGACTTCTCCACGATCCATTCGCGCCGGGTGAGTACCTGGCCGCCGGTCTGGCCATGCAGGTAGGACCGCGTGAGGATTTCGCAGAGGTTGCGATAGCCCTCGCGGTGCTGCGCGATCAGGGTCAGCCGGGAGGCCGGCGCCGCACCTTCGTCCACCAGCAGATCCACGCCCACGATCGGCTTGATACCGGCCCCGAGCGCGGCCTTGTAGAACTTCACCATGCCGAACAGGTTGACGTTGTCGGTCACGCCGACCGCTGGCATGCCGGCCTCGGCCACCTGCTTCATCAACGGCTTGATGCGCACGATGCCGTCGGACAGCGAATACTCGGTATGAACGCGCAGATGGACGAAGGGCGTCGTCATCGATAATCCTCGAACTCGGGGGCCGGAGCCCGCCTATCCTAACGTGAAATTCAGCGTGGTCTGCCGGGCCGCCGCGGCGCGGGCGACCGGCGCGAAACTATGTCGATGGATCGGCGTCGGGCCCAGTTCCGCGAGCGCGGCCCGGTGTGCGGGCGTGCCATAGCCCTTGTGTGCAGCCAGGCCATAGCCCGGATAGGCCACGTCGAGTTCGACCATCTGACGATCCCGCGCCACCTTGGCGATCACCGACGCCGCGCTGATCGCGGGCACGCTGCCGTCGCCGCCAACGACCGTGCGCATCGGCAGCGACAGCGCCGGCGCGCGATTGCCGTCGATCCAGGCGGCGAACGGCTGAACCGACAGCGCGGCCACCGCGCGCTGCATGGCCAGTAGCGTGGCGCCGAGAATATTGTAACGATCGATTTCGGCCACCGAGGCCTCGGCGATGGCCCAGGCGATGGCGCGCTCGCGGATCTTGATATCGAGGGCTTCGCGCGCCTCGGCGGTCAGCGCCTTGGAATCGGTCAGCCCTTTCGGCAGCGGTCGAGGCGGCATGATCACCGCCGCTGCCACCACCGGGCCGGCGAGCGGTCCGCGCCCCACCTCGTCGATTCCCGCCACCACCGGACAGGCAAACTTGCGCCCGGCGCGCGGCCTCATGAACGCGCCTCGATCAGACCCGCCACCGCCTCGGCGGCGCGGGTATCGGCAGCGCGTGCCAGACCCGCATGAATCGCCTCGAAGGCATCGATCTGGGCGGCGCGCGCGGCCGGCGAATGCACGAGCCGATACAGCCAGGCGCCGAGCATGGGCACCTGCGCGTCGGTCTGCAGCAGTTCGGGCACGAGGCGTCGTCCGGCCAGGAGATTCGGCATGCTCACGAACTCAGTCTTGATGAGATCGAGCCCACGTGCAATCCAGTAATTGACGGGCGACAGCTCATAGGCCACCACCATCGGTGTCTTGGCCAGCAGCGCTTCCAGCGTTGCCGTGCCCGAGGCCACCAACAGCGCGTCTGCGGCGCGCATGACCTCGCGCGAACGCCCGTCGACGAGTCGCACGTCGAGATCGGGGAAATCCTCGAGATCGGCCTCGAAGCGCTGGCGTACGCGGGCATTGGCCATCGGCGCAATGAAGCGCAGGCCGGGATCGCGGCGTCGCAGCCAGCGCGCAACGGCCAGGAAGCGCGGCCCGAGCCGGCTGACTTCGGCCCGCCTGCTGCCGGGCAGCAGGCCGACCCAGTGCGCGGCCCGATCCATGTCCAACGCCTGGCGCGCGGCCGCGGCGTCCGGGTGCGCCGGCAGCGCGTCGGCCAATGGATGGCCGACGAAGGTGACGGGAATATCGTGCGCGGCGAAGAATGCCGGTTCGAACGGGAAGATCGCCAGCATCAGATCAACGGCACGGCGAATGCCGCGTGTGCGCCCGGCGCGCCAGGCCCAGGCGGTCGGGCAGACGTAATGGACGGTGGCGATGCCAGCACGCCGCACGCGTTGTTCCAGCCGGGTGTTGAAGGCCGGCGCGTCGACGCCGATGAAGACATCGGGCCGGCAGCGCGTGACTTCGCGATACAGGCGCTGGCGAAGCCGCAGCAGGCGCGGGATCTGGCCGATCACCTCGCTCACACCGAACAACGACAGCGCGTCGATGCCCGCCCGCGATTCGCAGCCTTCGGCGACCATGCGCGGCCCGGTCACGCCGACGAACCGTGCCTCCGGATAGCGCCTGCGCAACTCGCGGATGA
Source organism: Salinisphaera sp. SWV1 (assembly GCF_052044155.1). NCBI lineage: Bacteria > Pseudomonadati > Pseudomonadota > Gammaproteobacteria > Salinisphaerales > Salinisphaeraceae > Salinisphaera > Salinisphaera sp. SWV1. Next base: position 196,871 of record NZ_JBQDYE010000001.1, on the reverse strand, counting down.
GCCCCGCAGCCAGCACATCGCCCGACACCTCGCCGGCGACGATGAAAAAAACCGGAGCGCGACGTGCCATCGACGCCACCGAACCCCCGCCGCCGGTCAGCGGATGATGCCGCGCTGGGCATTATCCAGCGACGCGAGCATCGTGGCCACGGCCGGGCTGGTCTCGGCGTATTCGCGAATCGCCTCCTTGGCCTCCGCCAGACGCATCTTGGACCGATACAGGGTGCGATAGGCCTTCTTCACGGCCGCGATCTCGTCGTTGGAATAACCCATACGACGCATGCCGATCGAATTGATGCCGTGCGGCTCGGCCGGGGAACCGGCCGAGCGTACGAAGGCCGGCACGTCCTGAACCACCCCGCTGCAATAAGCCAGGAAGGCCAGCGTGCCGATATGACGAAACTGGTAAACGAGTGCAAACCCGGCCAGGATGCAGTGGTCGCCGATATGAACATGTCCGGCCAGACTCGCGCCGTTGGCCATGGTGATACCGTTGCCGAGCACGCAATCATGCGCCACATGGGTATACGCCATGAGCAGATTGTCGTCGCCGATGCGAGTCATGCCCTGGTCGAACAACGTGCCGCGATGCACGCTGCAATACTCGCGGAACGTGTTGCCATCGCCGATCACCAGCTCGGTCGGCTCGCCCTTGTAGCCGCGGTGCTGCGGCTCGGCGCCAAGCGAGACAAACTGGGACACCTTGTTGTTGCGACCGATCGTCGTATGCCCGTCGATCACCGCGTGCGGCCCGATTCGCGAGCCCGCGCCGATCCTGACATGCGGACCGACCACCGTGAACGGCCCGATATGGACGTCGTCATCGATCTGCGCTTCGGGGTGAACCTGAGCCGAGGCGTCGACCGGCATTATTCGACCTCGTCTGGCGCCGGCTTGCTCGGGATGGCCATGACCTGCGCGCGACACGCCAGCTCGTCGCCCACCCAGGCTTCGGCGTCGAAACGCCATAGCCGTTTCTTCGCGGAATCGATTTCAAGCTTGAGCAGCAACTGATCGCCCGGCACCACCTGGCGCTTGAAGCGTGCCTTGTCGATACCCGCGAAATACACGATGGTTCCGTCGTCGGCATCGACCGTGCGCATGCCCAGAATCAGACCGGCCTGGGCCAGCGCCTCGAGAATCAGCACGCCGGGCATCACCGGATGGCCCGGGAAATGCCCGCCGAAGAATGGCTCGTTGACCGTCACGTTCTTCAACGCCGTAATCGACTTGCCCGGCTCGCATTCGAGTACCCGATCGACCAGAAGAAACGGGTACCGGTGCGGCACCCGCTTCATGATTTCTCGGATTCCATCCTGTTCGTTCATCAAGGGTCTCCAGCAATCCCGTTTGTCGTCTCGACACGCTTGAGCCGGGCCTCGATTCGATCGAGCGCCCGGAACAGCGCCAGCCGTTTGCGCCAGCTTCGCGCCGGCATGGCACGAAAGGTCGACGAGTATACTCCTTCGACCGCAATATCCCTGGGCACTTGACTGGCCGCGGTGATGATCACGCCATCGGCAATGGTGACGTGATCGCCGATGCCCACGCCGCCGCCGATCATGCAGCGCGCGCCGATCGTGGTCGAACCGGCAATTCCGGTACAGCCGGCAATCACGGTGTGCTGGCCGATCACGCAGTTGTGTGCGACATGGACCTGGTTGTCGATCTTCGCCCCGGTGCGCACGATCGTATCCTCGATCGCGCCGCGGTCGATGGTGCTGTTGGCGCCGATCTCCACGTCGTCTTCAATACACACACCGCCCAGCTGCGGAACCGGCTCAAACCCGGCGGGCCCGGGCACCAGCCCGAAGCCACGCTCGCCCAGCACCGCTCCCGAGCCAATGCGTACGCGCGCACCGACGCGCGTATTCGCACAGATCGTCACCCGCGAGCCGATCACGCCGTCCGCGCCGAGGCTGACGTCCGCATCGATCACACTGCCCGCGCCGATCACCACCCCGGCGCCGACCACGGCGCGTTCACCGATCACCACATGGGCGCCGATGCTGGCGGAGGCCGCTACCCGGGCGCTGGCCGCCACGACCGCGCTGGCGGCCGTACCCGGGGCCGGGGACGGCCGGTCGAATACCGTGGCCACGTGCGCGTAGCTCAAACGCGGGGTATCGCTGATCAGCAGCGCCGGCCGGTCGATGTCGGCCAGCGCGCGCGGCACGATAATGAGGGCGGCACGGCTGGCCTCGACCCGTTGGCGCTGTCGGGGCGTCTCGGCGAACCCGAGACCGTGTTCATGGCCGGGGTCGAGACTACAGACGCCCGCGACCATGACATCGCCATCGCCGACCATCTCCAGCCCGAACCGACGCGCCAGATCTGCGGCACGGAATCGCGTCGACGCGGTCGAGTCGGCCACGGCTTTTTCCTCGTTCAATTCGTCTTTTGGGCGCTGGTAGGTGCGTGATTTGTCCTGGCGTCACCGGCGGCCTGCTTTTTCAGTCGCCGCAGTATGGCATTGGTGATGTCAACCGAGTCGCTGGCATAAAGCACCGAGTCTCCGACGATCAGATCATAGCCATTGTTCCTGGCGTAATCGTCGATCACCTGTCGCAGATCCGAGCGCATCACGGCCAGCTCCTTCTGCTCGGCGTCGGAGACGTCGTCGTTGTAATGCGACCGCTCGCGCTGGAGCTGGTGCCTGGCGTCACGGATCGCGGCCGACAGCTGATCGCGCTGATCGTCACTCATCGAATCCGCCTTGTCCTTGAGCCGATCCATCTTGACCTGGAGCGCATTCGAAGCCTTTTCCAGAGCCTGCTTGCGCTTGGCGAACCGCTCGGCCATGTTCTTCCTGGCCGTCCGCGCCTGCGGCGATTCCCGCACCAGCCGATCGAGATCGACCACCCCGATCCTGGCTGGCGGCCGGGTCGGTTGCGCCTGCACCGCCCCGGCACCGAGCACCGCGACCAGGGCCGCCACCACCAACCAGCAAGGAGCCCGCACCCTCGTTCGCATCAGGTATCGAGCCTAGAAATTGGCGCCGAAGGAGAACTGGAACCGATTGATGTTGTCGCTGGGCTGGGCCTTGCTGACATACGGCGCGTAGCTGACCCGCAGCAAGCCGAAGAAAGGCGTAAACCAATCGAATGCCACACCGGCCGACTTGCCCATCTTCGCGGCGTTGAAATCGCTAGCATTGGCGTACACGTTGCCCATGTCGTAGAACAGACTGAAGCGCGTGGTCTTGTTATCCGACTTGAGGAACGTCGGAATCACCAGGTCCGTCTGCAATGTGGTCAGGAACTGGCCACCGTAGGGGTTGTTGAACGAATCCTGCGGCCCCAGCCCACCGTTTCGGAAACCGCGCACCGACTGGGCGCCGCCGCCAAAGAAATTATCGTACGGCGGCACATCCGTGCCCTTGCCCCAGATCGCGGTCTGGCCAATCTTGCCGTCGAGCTGCAGCACCACCTTGTCGGACAATTTCGGAATCCAGGAGCCGACACGCAGATAGCGCTCGTGCTCGATACTCGCCTTGTAATACTCAAGATCAGAGCCCGGACCCTTGATATTGAACAATATCTTGGTATCCGAACCGCGCGTCGCGAAATAGGTACGATTGCGCGTATCGCGATCGAAACCGGTACGCAGCTCATAGGTCAGTGCGCTCTTGCCATTATCGCGTACGAACTTGGCGACCTGATCGGACACCACCTGATTGCCATTCTTGTTGATGGTCGAGGCGATTTGATTGTCTTCGACCCCCAGACCGGCCCGAATGCTGGAATATTCGGTGATCGGGAAATTGAACGTGACGGCGCCGCCAATGGAGTTGAGATCGAAACTCGAGCCGGTTCGCACCAGTTGGCTGGTCTTGCGATAGAACCCGGAGATCGTGCGTGAGACGCCCTCGGGGGTGAAGTAAGGATTGGTGAAGCTGCCCGAAACACTTTTTGCATAGGAGTTGGTCTGGGCATTGAGCTGGATGGTGTCGCCCGTGCCGCGGAAGTTCGTGTGCTTCACGCCGCCATTGATCAGGAAGCCTTCCGAGTTGGAATAACCGATACCCGCGTTGATCTGCCCGGCCGCGCGTTCGGTGACGTTGTAGTCGACATCCACCAGGTCGTCGGAACCGGGCACTTTCTTGGTATTGACCTTGACGTCCTGCATGAACGGCAGGCGCGCCAGACGGGTGCGCGAGCGTTGCACCGCACGCCGCGAATACGGCGCGCCCTCGAACTGACGCATCTCGCGTCGGAGCGTCTTGTCGTTGGTCTTCGAATTGCCGCTGAAGATAATGTTGCGGACATAGGTCCGTTTCCCGGGGTTGACGTAGAAGGTCAGATCAACAGTCTTTTTCTTGTCGTTAATCTTCGTCAGCGGATCGACATTGGCGAAGGCATAACCGAAATCGGCCATGCCGGAGGTAATCGCCTTGACGGAATCCTGCACCTTCTTGCGCGAGAAGATCTGGCCATCCTTGACCTTGACCAGCCGTTGCAGCGTAGCTTCCGGCACGATCATGTCGCCGGCGAACTTGTAGTTCTTGATCTTGTACTGGGCCCCTTCATCGACGTTGATCGTAATGAAGACGTTCTTCTTGTCGGGCGACAACGACACCTGAACCGAGGTGACATTGAAACGGATATAGCCACGGTTCTGATAATAGGAATTCAGCGATTCCAGATCGCCCACCAGCTTCTCGCGCGAGTAACGATCCGGATGCTTCCAGAACGTCAGCGGGTGGGTATAGAACGGCTTGTGCGACTTCAGCTTGAACACGCTCTTGAGCTGATCATCGGAAAACTGGTGGTTACCGATGATGTTGATGTCCTTGATGGACGCGATCGGGCCTTCCTTGACCTTGATGTCGATCGCCACCCGGTTATTACCGAGGTGCTTGACGTGGGTGTGGATCTTCACGCTGTAGTAGCCGTTGGCGTAGTACTGGCGTCGCAGCTCCTGCTGCAGCGAGTCCAGCAGCGAACGCTTGTACAGCTCGCCCTGCGCCAGCCCCTGCTTCTTGAGGGCCTTCTTGAGCTTCTTGCCGCCGATCGCCTTGTTGCCCTCGATCTTGAAGCTGGCGATCTCCGGTCGCTCGGACACATTCACGATCAGGGTGTTGCCACGCCGGTCCAGGGCCACGTTCTGGAACAGGCCCGAGTCATAAAGCGCGCGAATCGACTGCTGCGCGCGCGCCTCGGTCATCTGGTCACCGACCGAGACCGGCAGATAGGTCAGGACCGTGCCCGGCTCCAGCCGCTGCACGCCCTCGACCTTGATATTGCCGATCTGGAAGTCATACGACTGCGCCCACGCGCCTGCCGCATACATGACCAAGAGCGCGCCTGCCGCACGCTTCACCACTCCATTCATAATTGAGCTCCGCTACCCGAGCAAGCGCAGGATATCGTTATAGAAAGCCAAGGCCATCAACATCAGCAACGCGACCATGCCCGCCTGCTGGCCCGCGGCCTGAACGGCCTCGGATAGGGGCCGCCCCCGAATCCATTCGATCGCATAATACAGAAGATGCCCCCCGTCTAACACCGGGATTGGCAACAGGTTTATGAGCGCCAGGTTGACGCTGATGAAAGCCAGAAAACTAATGAAGGCCACCAGCCCGATCTGGGCTGTCTGGCCGGCGTAGGTGGCGATCTGAATCGGCCCCCCCACGTTATGCCAGGAAATCTGTCCCATGATCATCCGCCCGATCAGACGCACGGACAGGGCCGAGAGTTCCCAGGTCTTGTGCACCGCCGCGGGGATTGCGGCCAGTGGACCGAGCCGATGCACGGTCTGCATCGATTGCCATGCGGCCGGGTCCACCGTAATGGCGGCACCGAGATGCCCGATCTGCCCGCCCTTGGCGGTCTTGCGCTGGGCCAGCCGGATATGAATCTCCTGCGTGCGCCCATCACGACGGATCTTCATGTTCACGCGCTGGCCCGGGTGCGCACGTACCGCATCCACGAGTGCCTGCGGCGAATCCACCGGCTGGCCGTCAACCGACAGCACGGCGTCGCCCCGCGCCAGGGTCGAGCGGGAAGCCGGCGAGCCGGGCTCAATCTGGCCGATGCGAGGCGTCGCCGGCGGCTGATACAGCGTCAACCCCACCTGTTTGAACAATTTCTCCGGATCGCTCGGGGCGTGAGTCAGATCGAGCGTGAGCCGCCGTGTCGTGCCCTCGGGGGTTTTCACGGTGACCTGGACCGGCTTGCCATCCAGCCCGCGTTCGATCAGCGCCAAACGCAGACCCTGCCAGTCGTCGATCGACTGGCCGGCCAATGCGACCACGCGATCCTTGGCGTGGAATCCGGCGCGCGCCGCAGGCGTGCCGACCTCCGGCGTGCCCAGGATCGGCTTGACGCCGGGCACGCCCAGCAACAGCACCAGCCAATAGGCGGCGATGGCGAACAGGATGTTCACACCGGGGCCCGCCGCGACGATTGCGATCCGGCGCCAGGGATGCACGCGATTGAACGCGTAGCGCTTCTCGGCGTCGGCCACGGGCGCCTCGCGCTCGTCCAGCATCTTCACGTAGCCGCCCAGTGGAATCGCGGCCAGCCAGTACTCGATGCCGGTCTTGCGGCTGGTCCAGCCGACGATCTTGCGACCGAAACCGATCGAATAGCGCAGCACACGCACGCCGAGACGGCGTGCCACCCAGTAATGACCGAACTCGTGGATCGAAACCAGGATGCCAATGGCGACGGCGAAGGCCGCGGCCGAGATCAACCCCTGCGTCATGGGCTAACACCCCGCCAGTGATTGCAGGCAGGCACACCGGGACAAGCCATACCGTCGGTCTTCGTAACGCATCCTACCCCTGATCAACCGCTGAGACGGTGTGGATAATTGTCTGGCGCCGCGGTCAGGCCGCCAGCAGCACCAAGTGCAGGCCGATGACAAACCACGGGGCGGCCGCAAGCATGCTGTCGAGGCGATCGAGCACCCCGCCATGGCCCGGAAACAGACGCCCGCTGTCTTTCACGCCGGCCGAGCGCTTGAACATGCTGATGGTCAGATCGCCCACGATCGAAATCGTCGCGATCCAAGCCCCGAGCAACGCCACGCTGAGTGTACGCCAGCCGTCCAGCCCCAGCACTAACGCGCCGAGCGCGCCGAGGATCATTGCCGTCGCCAGCCCACCGGCGGCGCCCTCGATCGTCTTGCCGGGGCTGACACGCGGCACCAGCTTGTGCCGCCCGAGCGTGCGCCCCGCCACATAAGCGCCGGTGTCGGCACCCCAGATCATCAGACACAGCAGCAACACCAGCAACGGCCCCTGATCGGCCTGGTCGATGTACGCAACCGCCACCACCGGCGCGGCCAGCACGATCAGGCCGACCACGAGCGCCACTGGTCGCCGGCCGAGCGTGGCATGCCAGCGCGCCGGAAACCGGACCACGAGCCCGATCGCGCCCACCCAGAAAACAGCCGCCAGCCCGAGGACCAGGCCATCGGAAGATACCGGGCCGTCCGCCTCGCTCAGACCGAGCGCCAGCGCCATGACAACCGCGGCTGCGACCACGAATACGGCTCGCCCGCGCATCGCCAGCCCGGCCAGCGCCGCCCACTCGAAGGCGCCGGCCAGCATCAGCGCGCCCACCGCCACCGCCAGGCCCATGGGCGGCAGAAACAGAATCGCGAGTACCGCCAGCGGCAGTGCCACCGCGGCCGTGAGAACCCGGGTGCCGAGCATGCCTCAGCGCTGGGCCGCTGGCGCCGCAAGACTGCCGAAACGTCGGTTGCGGCCGCTGTACCAGTCGAGTGCGTCGTAGAGTTGCTCCGGGCCGAAGTCGGGCCAGAGCACGTCCGTGAAATAAAGCTCGCTGTAGGCCAGGTCCCACAGCAGGAAATTGCTGATGCGCCGCTCACCGCCGGTGCGGATGAACAGGTCCGGTGGGCCGAACGGGCCCAGACTCAAACCCCGGTTGAAATACTCTTCGGTGATCGAGTCGGCGTCGATTTCGCCCCGGCCGCAGGCACGGGCCAGGTCGCGGGCCCGCTCGACGATGTCCCAGCGACCGCCATAGTCCACGGCAATCAACAATTGCAGGCCGGTATTGCCGGCCGTGCGCTGTTCGGCCGACTGCATTTCGTTGGCCAGCGCCGCGGAAAACCGTGTTCGATTGCCGATGAAGTGCATGCAGACATTGTTGGCATCCAGCGACGCCAGCTCCTTGCGGATGGTGCGTCGCAACAGATCCATGAGCAGACGAACCTCGGGCCGCGGACGCTTCCAGTTCTCGCTGGAAAAGGCGAACAGCGTGAGCGCCCCCACGCCGGCCTTCGACGCCGTCTCCACGATCTCGTGCGCGATCTTGGCGCCGGCCCGGTGCCCGGCCGCTCGCGGCAGCCCGCGCCGGCTGGCCCAGCGACCGTTGCCGTCCATGACCACGGCCACATGTTCTGGAGTGCTCATCTGCCGCGCGCCGATCAGACCGTCATCAGTTCCTGCTCCTTCTCCTGGAGCAGGCTGTCGATATGCTCGATATGCTGATCGGTCAGCTTCTGGATACGGACCTCGCCGTCGTGCTGGTCGTCTTCCGTGATCTCTTTTTCCTTGACCAGTTCCTTCAGGTCCGCGTTGGCATCGCGGCGTACGTTGCGCACGGCGACCCGGGCGTCCTCGGCCTCCTGCCGGATTACCTTGACCAGATCGCGGCGCCGCTCCTCGGTCAGCGGCGGCAGCACGACCCGGATGACCTGGCCGGCGGTGGACGGGTTGAGGCCCAGATCAGCGGTCATGATCGCCTTTTCGATCTTCTGCACCATGGTCTTTTCATAGGGCATGATGGAAAGGGTGCGGGCATCCTCGGTGGCCACGTTGGCGGCCTGATTCAACGGCACTTCGACACCGTAGTAATCGACCGTCACGTGATCGAGCAGGCTGGTGCTGGCGCGGCCGGTGCGTATCTTGGAGAAGTTATCACGCATGACGCTGATGGTCTTCGCCATGCGTTTGTTGGCGTCGTCGTGGATATCGTCGATCATCGATTGGCTCTCGTCGTATTGTTATCGACCAGGGTACCGACGTCCTCGGCCCCCCGGGCGATGCGCATCAAGTCGCCCGGCCGATTGATGTCGAACACCCGCAATGGCATGCCATTGTCGCGGCACAACACGATCGCGGTGGTATCCATCACGGCCAGGCGCTGGTCTATGACTTCATCGTAAGTCAAATGGGTATAGCGAAGCGCATTGTCGTCGGTAAACGGGTCTGCGCTGTAAATACCATCGACCTTGGTCGCCTTCAACATGAGATCGGCATTGATCTCGATCGCACGCAGGCTGGCCGCCGAATCGGTGGTGAAGAACGGGTTGCCGGTACCGGCGGCGAAGATCACCACACGCCCCTTCTCCAGATGGCGGATCGCACGTCGGCGAATATAATCCTCACACACCTGATTGATCCGGACCGCCGACATGACGCGGGCATTCAACCCGGCGTGCTCGACCGCATCCTGCAGCGCAAGCGCGTTGATGACGGTGGCCAGCATGCCCATCTGATCACCGGTGACCCGGTCCATCCCGCGCCCCGCCAGGCCGATGCCGCGAAATATATTGCCGCCGCCGACAACCAGGGCGACCTGTACCCGCGCCTCGACCAGTTCGCGAATCTCCATCGCGAGGCGCTCGACCACTTCCGCCGCAATACCGAAATCCGCGCCCCCCATCAAGGCCTCACCACTGAGCTTGAGCAGGATGCGGCGGTAGCTCGGCGTCGGTTTGTCGGTCATGGGCGGATTGTCCTGGTCGGTCGCGTTCAAACCGGCGAATTATGTCACAACGCGGCGAACAACCCGCAGTGACACCGAGCAAAAAAAAGCCGGCCGCCCCATGGCAACCGGCTTGTCGGCTGGCGCGATCAGGCCGTCTTTTCGGCCTGTGCGCGAACTTCGGCCGCGAAGTCCTCTTCTTTCTTCTCTATACCCTCGCCCACTTCAAGGCGGGCGTACGACTCGATCTTCGCGCCGCGCTGGGATACCAGCTTCTCGACCGTCAGGTCGGGATCCTTGACGAAGGGCTGCCCCATCAGCGTGATCTCACCGAGGAACTTCCTCAGCCGCCCCTCGACCATCTTCTCGATGATCTCCTCCGGCTTGCCGGAATCGCGGGCTTGCGCCATCAGAATTTCCTTCTCGGCGTTGCGACGCTCTTCGGGCACATCCTCGGTGGAAAGATGTGCCGGCGCCGAAGCCGCCACGTGCATCGCCAGGTCGCGCAGCAGCTCGTCGTCGCCGCCGGACACGGCCACCGCGGAGGCGATGCGCGCCCCGTGCGAATACACATCGATGCGACCTTCGGCAGCGTCGACCCGCTCGAACCGGCGCACCGTGATCTTCTCGCCGAGCTTGGAAATCAGGGCGCGCCGCTTGTCCTCGACGGTCTCGCCGCCCAGGTCCATATCACCCAGCGCGTTCACATCCGCGGGCTGCTTTTCGAGCACCAGCCGGGCGACCTGATCGGCGAATTCGATGAACGCTTCGTTCTTGCCCACGAAGTCGGTTTCGCAGTTCACCTCGACCAACACCGCCGCGGTGTCGTCGGCCGAGGTGGCACTTGCAATGCGGCCCTCGGCCGCCACGCGGCCTGCCTTCTTGTCGGCCTTGGCGAGCCCCTCACGGCGCATGTTCTCGGCCGCGGCGTCGATATCGCCGTCGGTCGCCTGCAGCGCCTTCTTGCACTCCATCATGCCGGCGCCGGTACGCTCGCGCAGTTCCTTGACCAGGGAGGCACTGATTGCCATGTCGATTCTCCAGAAATTCGGTCGTTGTTAATCCGTCAACGCGGCAGCCGGCCACGCCGGCTGCCTTGAGTGCCGTGCGGCGGGCAGGCCTACTGATCCGCCTTGTTCGGATCGGCCTTGGCAGGCTCTTCGGCCGGCACCGAGGCGACGTCGCCCAACGCCGCGGTCGCCCGCGGCTCGGCCTCGCCCTGCGATTCCTGGATGACCGTGTTCTGGGTCACCTTGCTCGCCTCCTGGGCTTCGGCCGGCTTGCCCGGCTCGTGTGCCTGGCCGTCCGCCTGCGTCTCGACGAGGTTTTCCTCCTCGCCCGAGAAATCGCCCTTGCTGCCACGGCCGGCGAGCACGGCGTCGGCCACCATCTCGCTGTAGATACGAATCGCGCGGATGGCATCGTCGTTACCCGGAATGACGACATCGATGCCTTCGGGCGAGCAATTGGTGTCGACCACGGCCACGACCGGGATACCCAGCTTGCGCGCTTCGTCGATCGCGATCTTCTCGAAGCCGACGTCGATCACGAACAACGCATCCGGCAAGCTGGTCATTTCCTTGATGCCGCCGATCGAACGTTCAAGCTTGTCACGCTCGCGGTACAGATCCAGGCCTTCGCGCTTGTTGAGCTTGCGGATCGAGCCGTCCTCGATCATCTTCTCGAGATCGTGCAGGCGCTGGATCGAGTTCTTGACCGTCTTGAAGTTGGTCAGCATGCCGCCGAGCCAGCGGTAGTTGACGAACGGCATGCCGGCACGCTGCGCCTGCTTGCCAATCGCCTCGCGCGCAGCGCGCTTGGTGCCGACAAACATGATGCTGCCGCCGTTGGCCGACAGACGGCTGATATAATTATAGGCATCCTTGATCAGCGGCAGGGTCTGCTCAAGGTTGATGATATGAATCTTGTTGCGGTGACCGAAGATGTAAGGCGACATCTTCGGGTTCCAGTAGCGCGTGCGATGACCAAAGTGCACGCCTGCTTCCAGCAGCTGACGCATGCTGATTTCGCTCATAGGTTTTCTCCGGGTTGAGCCTCCGCGCATCCCATGGAACAACCCCGGCCCGGAATGGGCAAGAGGCACCCTGAACCATGTGTCGATACGCGTGTGTATTTCGAAAAATTCGGGCGATGAAAACGCCGCCCGAACGCTGCGGATTGCCGCGAACGCGAGCGGTTTATACCATAGCGGCCCTTCACAGGCCACCGTCGCGCCCGCGCGACGTTGTCATTCTGCCACCGGCAAGGATCGAACGCGATGAGCGCGACAATCAAGACGCCCGAGGAACAGGACAAGATGCGCGAGGCCGGTCGGCTGGCCGCGCAGGTGCTCGACATGATCGGCGCTTACGTCAAACCCGGGGTGACCACCGACGAACTCAACACCATCTGCCATGAATACATGGTGGATGAACTCGGCACCACGCCCGCCCCGCTGAACTACAACGGCTTTCCGAAGTCTGTCTGTACGTCGATCAACCACGTGGTCTGCCACGGCATTCCGGGCGACAAGAAGCTCAAGAAAGGCGATGCGGTCAATATCGACGTGACGTTGATCAAGGATGGCTTCCACGGCGACAGTTCGCGCATGTATTTCGCCGGCGAGCCGTCGATCAAGGCGAAACGCCTCTCCGACGTCGCCGAGAAAGCCATGTACATCGGCATCGAACAGGTCAAACCGGGCGCCACGCTCGGCGACATCGGCGCGGCGATTCAGCAATACGTCGAATCCGAGCGCTGTTCGGTGGTACGCGAGTACTGCGGGCACGGCATCGGACGTGGTTTTCACGAGGAGCCGCAGGTGCTGCATTACGGCAAGCCCGGCAGCGGCATGCGGCTGGCGGCCGGCATGACCTTCACCATCGAGCCCATGGTCAACGCCGGCAAGCGCCACGTGAAGATGCTGCCCGACGGCTGGACCGTGGTGACCAAGGATCACTCCCTGTCCGCCCAATGGGAGCACACACTCCTGGTCACGGACACCGGCGTCGAGATTCTCACGCCGAGCCAGCTCGTCACCGCCTGAGATGACGTCCAACCTGCCCGTTGAAGAACTCGAGTCGGTCGGGCTGACCGACTGGGATGGCTTTCTCGATCGTGTCTGGGCACTCGACATCGGCGACGCCAAATCCGTGCGCGCCGCGCTCGACGAGGGTCAGCAATACATCGCCGACGCGTTCCGGCACGGCGAATCCATCACGCGGCTGGTTCGTGCACGCTGCGAAGTCGTGGACGCGGTGCTGGTGCACGCCTGGCGCGAGCTGGTCGCGACCGACAGCGCCTGCCTGGTGGCCGTCGGCGGCTATGGCCGCAACGAATTGCTGCCGCAATCCGATATCGACCTGCTGGTGCTGTATCAGCATAATCGGCTGGACACGGTGGCCCCTGCGCTGGAAGGCTTTCTGACCTACCTCTGGGACCTGGGCCTGGAAATCGGGCACAGCGTACGCTCGCCGACCGACTGCGCCGAACTGGCGGCCGACGACATCACCATCATGACGAACCTGATGGAATCGCGCGTGCTGGTGGGCGACCCGGCCCTGTTCGCGCGGATGCGGGCCGCGACGTCGGCCGAATACGTCTGGTCGTCGGCCGATTTCTTCAATGCCAAGATCGCGGAACAGGCGGCGCGCCACGCGCGTTACGACGAGACCGCCTACAAGCTCGAACCCAACGTCAAGGAATCCCCCGGCGGGCTGCGCGATATCCAGACCATCGCCTGGGTGGCCAAGCGTCAGTTCGCCGCACATACGCTGGATGGTCTGGTCGACTACGGCTTCCTCAGCCGGCGCGAGTTCTCCGAACTGCATCGCGGCCAGGCCTTTCTCTGGCGGGTGCGCTTCGCGCTGCACATGCTCACCGGGCGTAACGAGAACCGCCTGCTGTTCGACCATCAAATTCAGATCGCGGATCTGCTCGGCTACCAAGACGCTGAAAACACCCTGGCGGTCGAGCGCTTCATGCAGGTTTACTATCGCAATATCAAGGCGCTATCCGCGCTTAATGATGTTCTGCTTCAGCTTTTTTCCGAGGCGATCCTGCATGCCACCGAGGACGAGCGTCCCAAGCCGATCAACGATCGCTTTCAGGCGCGCCACGGTTTCATCGAGGTCACCCATGACAAGGTCTTTGTGCAGACGCCGAGCGCGCTGCTGGAAATCTTCTACCTCATGGAAACCCGGCCCGGCCTGAACGGGATTCGTGCCCGCACCCTTCGGCTGATGCGCCGGGATCGTCGCCTGATCGACGATAACTTCCGCAATTCAATTCATTGCCGCCGGCTCTTTACGGAAATCCTGCGCCAGCGCAGCGGTGTCACCCGGGCCCTGCGCCGCATGAATCGCTATGGCATTCTCGGGCGTTACCTGCCGAAGTTCGGCCAGATTATCGGCCGCATGCAGTACGACCTGTTCCATACGCTGACCGTGGATGAACACACACTGTTCGTGATCCGCAACATGCGACGGCTGGCGATCCCTCGCTTCAACGACGAAATGCCGTTCGCCAGCGAGCTGATGCAGGCACTCAACAAGCCGCAGATTCTCTACATTGCCGGCCTGATGCACGACATCGCCAAGGGCCGTGGCGGCGATCATTCGGAACTGGGCGCCGAGGATGCGCGCGAGTTCTGCAATGCCCACGGTATTTCCTCCGACGACACGGATCTGGTCTGCTGGCTGGTGCGCCGCCATTTGCTGATGTCGATGACCGCCCAGCGCCGGGACATCAACGATGTACAGGTGGTCAACGAATTCGCGCGCGAAGTCCGCTCGCGCGAACGCCTGGACCGCCTGTTTTTGCTCACCATCTGCGATATCCGGGCGACCAATCCGGACCTGTGGAATTCGTGGAAGGAAAGCCTGCTCACCGATCTGTACAACAACACGCGACGGGCGCTCGAGCGCGGCCTGGACGACCCGCTTGACCGCGACGAATTGATCGCGGAAACACGCAGCGCCGCCGCTGCAATGCTCACCCGGGCCGGCGTCAACACGCCGCACTTCAAGAACCTCTGGTCGCGTTTCGACCCGGAATACTTCCTGCGCCACAGCCCCGACGAGATCGCCCGCCAGACCCGGGCGATCATCACCCACGGCGATGACCAAACCCCGCTGGTGTCGATTTCGGAGATTCCCGAGCAGGGCACGACATTGTTCGTCTACACCCGCGATCGCGATTATCTGTTCGGCGTGACCACCGGCGTACTGGCCCAACTCGGCCTGTCGGTCATGGATGCGCGGATCAATACCACCAGCGACGATTACACGCTGGATACCTACGTGATTGCCGAGAACGACGGCCACCCGGTCGAGGATGCCTACCGCCGCGGCGAGGTCGAAGCCGCGCTGGTTCAGGCCATCGCCGACCCCAGGGTCGAGAGCATCGACGTGACCCGCCGCCAGGGACGCCGCAACCAGTACTTCAACGTGCCCACGCAGATCTACTTCACACAGGCGACCGAGCGCGACTGCACTGTGATGGAGATCATGACCGCCGACCGCCCGGGTTTGCTGTCAATCATCGGTGATGTCTTCCACCGCTGCGGCATCCTGCTGGAAACCGCCAAGATCGCGACCATCGGCGAGCGTGCCGAGGATGTGTTCTTCATCACCGACCGCCAGCAGACCGCCATTCGCGACGACGACATATTGCGGGAACTGCGCACCGTGATGACGGCCGAACTCGATCAGTCCGACAACTGAGCGGCGGCGACGGCCGTGAGGCAACGGGTTGCCGGCGGGCCGCGAAGCGCGTCGTACCCGCCGGCGAGCGCCCGCGTCAGGTCTGGATGTACGCCACGTGGGTGCGGGTGTACTCGTACAAGCCGTGCTTGCCGTCGGCGCCGCCGATACCGGACTTGCCGGTGCCGGCGTGGAAGCCCTGCATGGCCTCGAAGTTCTCGCGGTTGACGTAGGTTTCGCCGTATTCGAGTTCGCGGCAGGCCTTGAGCGCGGCGTTGAGGTCGCGGGTATAGATCGACGAGGTCAGCCCGTAATCCGAGTGATTGGCCAGGGCGATCGCTTGGTCGAGATCGTCGACCACCTGGATCGGCAGCACCGGCCCGAAGATCTCGTCCCGCATCACCTCCATCTCGGGCGTGCAGGCCGCGAGCACGGTCGGCTCGTAGTGGAAACCCTGGCCGATATCGGCGACCTGCCCGCCGGTGAGCACCTCGGCCCCGGCCTGCCTGGCTGATGCCACCATGGCGGCCACCTTGTCCAGGCCGGCCTGATTGATCAATGGCCCCATGTCCACCGAGGCGTCGGCGCCGGGGTCGCCGTAGGTGGTCGCCTGCATCGCTTGGGCGATGCGCTGCTGAAAGGCCTCAGCCACGCCGCGCTGGACATAGACCCGCTCGGCACAGTTGCAGACCTGGCCGGTGTTGATCACCCGCGAATCCTTGATCGCTTTCACCGCCAGATCGAGATCGGCGTCGTCGAGGACGATCGCCGGCGCCTTGCCGCCGAGCTCGAGGTTGACCTGGGTGATGTGGTCGGCGGCGTTGTGCATGATCGCCGAGCCGGTGGCGACACTGCCGGTGAAACTGATCATGTCGATGTCGCGATGGGCGCTCAGCGCGCTGCCGGTGGTCGCCCCGCCGCCGGAGACGACGTTGAACACGCCCTTCGGCAAATCGAGGGTATCGAGCAACTTCGCGAACTCGAAACAGTTGTTGGGCGTTTCCTCGCTCGGCTTGATGACGATGGTGTTGCCGGTCACCAGCGCCGGCGCCATCTTGCGCGCGATCAGAAAGAACGGGAAGTTCCACGGCAGAATGCCGGCCACCACGCCGAGCGGCTTGCGAAACAAAAACATATGCTCGCCCGGGCGATCGCTTTCGATGATCTCGCCTTCGATGCGGCGTGCCCACTGGCCCATGTAATCGAGATATTCGGCGGTGAAGTTCACCTCCACCTCGGCCAGACCCGCCACCTTGCCCTGCTCGGCGACGATCACGGCCGCGAGATCGTCCACGTTGGCGCGGATTTTGTCGGCGAGCCGGTGCAGATAGCCCGCGCGCTCGATCGCCGGCCGGGCGGCCCAGGCCTTCTGGGCGCCACGGGCGGCCTCGACCGCGCGCTGGACGTCGTTGGCATCCGATTCCGGCACCCGCGACAACAACGCCCCGGTCGCCGGGTTGCGGTTCTCGCGGGTCTCGCCGGACGCCGACGGCGCGAACGCGCCGCCGATATAGTTCTGATAAGTCGTCACGTCGCTCATCTCGGTCTCCTGGCTGGGTGAGTGCGGGGCAACGCCCCGCTCCGGATCAATAGGTGGCGCGTTCGGCGGCCGGCAAGCCGTCGCGATGGCGGGCGGCGTTGGCATCGGCGGCGCGCTTGAGCATGACCACGTCGAGCCCTGTGGCAATGAAATCGAAACCGGCCTCGCGATAACGGTGGCTATCGGACTCGGCCGGCGCCAGAATGCCCGCCGCCTTGCCGGCGGCGTGCGTCGCTTCGAGCACGCGCCGGATCGCGCCCTGCACGTCGTCGTGGCCCGGGTTGCCGAGATGGCCCATGTTCGTGGATAAATCGGCCGGGCCGACGAACACGGCGTCCACACCCTCGGTGTTGGCAATCGCCTCGACATTCTCGACCCCGGCCGGCGATTCAACCTGCGTGATCAGACACAGCGATTCGGCCGCACGGGTGGCGTAGTCGGGCACCGACCCCCAGCGGTCGGCCCGGATCACGCCCGCCCCCATGCCGCGGAAGCCGCCCGGGGCATAGCGCATCGCCGCCACCAGCGCGGCCGCCTGGGCGCCGGTCTCGACCATCGGCACCATGAGCGTGCGCGTGCCGATATCCAGCAGCTGCTTGATCAGCGCCGGATCGTGATTGACCGCGCGCACGATCGCCGCCGCCGGCCAGGGCTCGATCGCCCGCAGCTGATCGAGAATGGTCACCACCGTATTCGGTGCGTGCTCGCCGTCGATGAGCAGCCAGTCGAAACCGGCGGTGGCGACGATCTCGGCGCTGTAGGCATTGGCCAGACCCAGCCAGCAACCATAGAGCGGCGCCTCGGCCAGTTTGGATTTGAACGCGTTGGCAGGAAGTTCCATGGCGTGTTCCGTAAACGTGATGTGGGTCACTGCAGGTTGACGTACAGCCCGCCATCAACCAACAACGCGGCACCGGTGACGTACTTGGCCAGATCGGAGGCAAGGAACACCGCGGGCCCGCCCATGTCGTCCGGCGCGCCCAACCGGCCGAGCGGCGTACGCAAGATCATGTAATCGCGCTTGGTCGCATCCGACAGATCCTCGCGATTGATATCGGTTTCGATCGTGCCTGGCAGCAGCGCGTTGCAGCGGATGCCGTGCGGGCCGAGCGCGATCGCGGTGGACTGCATCAACGACAGCACACCGGCCTTGGTCGGCGTGTAGTGCGTCTGCATGCCGCCGCCAACCAGCGCCGAAATCGAGCTGACCGCGATGATGGCCCCGCCCTGGCCCTGCTCCACCATCCGGTTGGCCGCCGCCTGCACCGCGAAGAAGGCACCGTTCAGGTTCACCTCCACAGTCTTGAGATAGGTCTCGCGCGGCATGTCCAGAAACGAATGAAACGGACAAATGCCGGCGTTGTTGATGAATACATCCAGCCGGCCGAAGGCATTGACCGCGGTTTCGACCAGCGCCGCGCCCGTCTCCGGATGCTCGGCCGCTGCGGCGACCCAGGCCGCCCTGACGCCGTACGCCTCGATCTCGGCAGCGGTCGCCGCGAGTATTTCGCGCTCGGCGGCCGTGTCCTCGGCGCTGATCGCGACGTTCGCGCCGTGCTCGGCACAGGCCAGCGCAATGCCGCGGCCGATGCCGCGCGAGCCGCCGGTCACGAAAATGTTCTTGTCCTTGAGCAGCATGTCATTGCCTCGTTGTGGTTGCACGGGCGATGCGTCGGCTCGCGCATCAGCTCAGATAATTGCCCCAGCCGACCATGACGATCGAGACCAGGATCACCGAGATGCCGGCGGCCAGCACGCCGCGGTTGGCCGCGGTCGTGCCCCGCCATTCCTTGAAGAACACGCCCCATAGGCTGGACACCACGATGATGAACGACATGTGCAGCACCCAAGAGCTGGCGTCGTTGTGCAGGCGTGACGCGCCCATGCCGTAGAAGAAGAACTGCAAAAACCATGTGGTACCGGCGGCCGCGCACAGCAGGTAGTTGCGCAGCAGCGGCGACTCGGTGTTCACGTAATCGCCGTAGCTGCGGTTGCGGATGTTCATGGCCACGCACCAGAGGGCGTTCGTGGTGAGTCCACCCCACATGATCACCATGAAGGTGACGTTGTTCTGGAACAGTGAATTGGCCCCGCTGGCGACGGCCGCCCGAGCCAGCGGATGACCGGCAGCGATGCCCCAGTTGAACGACGCCGAGAGCACGCCGGACACGACCGCCACGATCAGCCCCTTGCCGAGCGAGAACTCGGCGACACCGGCGTACTTGTCGGCGTCGGAGACCTGTTTCTCCTTCATTATGCCGGCACGGCCGCAGATCGCGATCCCCACCAGCGAAACGGCCACGCCGATCAGCACCCACTGCCCACCGGCGTGGGCGAACATATAACTGATCGTGCCCTGGTCCGCGTTGGTGAACAGATCGCGATAGACCGGCGGCATGAGCGCGCCGAAGGCGGAAGTCAGCCCCATGACGATCGACATGCCCAGGCTGAGGCCGAGATAACGCATGGTCAGGCCAAACGTCAGCCCGCCGACGCCCCAGAGAACGCCGAAGAGATAAGTCCAGAACAGGGTCGAGGCGCTGGCCTGAGATAACACCGATGCATAACCGGGCACCGTCAGCAGCGCCGCGATCCACGGCACCAGCAGCCACGAGAACAGCCCGCCCAGAATCCAGAGGCTCTCCCACGACCAGCGCTTCACTTCCTTGTAGGGGATATAGAAGCTGCCCGCCGCGAATCCGCCGACGAAATGCAGGAAAACTCCGAGTATTACAACACTCAAAAGACGCTCCTTTCAGCCCAGACGGCTCACGCCGTCGGGTCGCCGAGGCGATAGACCCGACGGGCGTTGTGTTCGAACAGCGCCGCTATCTCGGCCGCGCTCGCGCCGGAAACGATCTCGGCATAGGCCTGCCAGATCGCGTCGTAGCCGGCGTACAGCCCGTCTACTGGATAATTCGAGGCGAACAGACAGCGCTCGACGCCGAAAGCATCAATGGCCTCGAGAATCAGCGGACGGATCGAACCCAGCGTCCAGTCGTGATCGAGCATGCCGAAGCCCGACAGCTTGAGCGCCACGTTGGAAAGACTCGCCAGCCGCCGCAGACCGTCGCGCCAAGCGCGCCAGCCGGCAACGCTCGATCGGTCGACGTACATGCCGGCGTGGTTGATCACGAACGGCACATCCGGATGCTCGGCCGCCAGGATCGCGGCCGCCGGCATCTGATCCGGATAGATCTGCAGATCGAACGACAGGCCGAGCTCGGCCAGCAAGGCGAAATTCGCGCGCCATGTCGGTTCGCGCATGTAATGCCGCCCGACATAATCGAACAACGGATCGGCGTGCACATTCAGGATCTGGCGCACGCCGCGCACGCGCTCGCTGGCTGCAATCTGGCGCTCCAGCACGTCGCGTGCGTCCGGCTTCGACAGATCGGCGCCTATCACGAGTGCCGTCGGTAGATCGCCCGCGCCATCCGAATCCGGCAGACTCACGAGCCATTCGGTCTCGCGCACCGGGTCGACTGCATCGGCCTCGATATGCACGGCTGCCGCAATCTCGATATCGCCGGCCGCGGCACGCAGGTCGGCCGGGCCGAAATCATGCGCCATCGGCGAATAATCGCCCAGCAAATTCGGCTCCGGATTCTCCAGCCACGGCTGATTACCGAGATCCAGCCGCCAAAAATGTATGTGCGGGTCGATAATACGCATAGTCAGAAGCGCTCCCGGGCCTCGCAACACGGCGAGCGCTCATGAGTTCTGCTCGCTCCTGCCGGGGTCGCTGGCTGCCGGCAGCGGCCGCAGGTTGGCGCCACGGCCAAAGACACCACCGGAAACCGCATCCCCAACAGCGTCGATCTGCCCACCCGCGAGCTAAGGCTGCCGGCAACGATCGAAGCCTTCATGATTGCGCCGCCACCGCCCGCGGCGGATTCATCTTTTTCAGGCCCCAGATCAAGAACGAGCCGATGACCGCAACCGCTGCCAGAGTCAGCAATCCGGCCGATTTATTATTGAACAGTTCGTCTGCGTGCACCCGAATGATCGGGGCCAGGAAACCGCCGACCGCCCCAAACAAATTGACGAAGCCGATCCCGGCCGCCAGCGCCGTGCCCGACAGCAGGCGGATGGGCATGGTCCAGAAGACCGGCTGTACTGCGATGAAGCCGATAGCCGCCACGCATAGCCCGATCATCGCCAGCAGTGGCGGGACAAGACCGGATATTCCGATTCCGATGCCTGCGGCCAGCAACGTTAGCGCTGCCGTATGACGACGCTCGTTAAGCCGGTCGGAAAGCCGGGGGATATACCAGGTGCCAAACAGCGCGGCGACCCAAGGAATGGCGGCGACCACCGAGGCGAGAAAACCGATCTTGGTTCCCATCAGCGCCGCGACCTGAGTCGGCAGGAAGAAAATCAGGCCGTAGACAGCAACCTGGATCATCATGTAGATCAGCGCCAGGTGCCAGATACGCGGATTGCGCACCGCCTCGCCGATATTCGAGGTCACGGAATGTTCGCCGTCGTACTTGAGCCGGCTCAACAGCGCCTGTTTTTCATCGGCGGTCAGGAAATCGGCTTTTGCTGGCGAGTCATCGAGCCAGATGAACGTGAACAGCCCTGCCACGACTGCCATCAGGCCTTCGACCATGAACATCCAGAACCAGCCGGGCTGGCCGAGAAAACCGTGCATCTCCAGCAACGCACCCGACAGCGGCGAACCGAACGTCAGGGCCAGCGGCGCGCCCATATAGAACAGGCCCATGACGCCGGCCCGGCTTTCCTGAGGGAACCACTTGGACGTGAGATAGATCATGCCCGGGAAGAACCCGGCTTCGACCGCCCCCAGCAGAATACGCACCAGAAGAAACTTGGCCTCGGTATCGGCGAACGCCATGCTGGCGGACAACAGGCCCCACAACACGGTAATGGTGCCAATCCATTTCTTCGCGCCCCAGCGATGCATGATCAGGTTAGCCGGCACACCCAGAAAGGCATAGAGCACGAAAAAGATACCGGCGCCCAAGGCATAGACGTCATCGCTCAAGCCAGTGCTGAGCTGGTAGGCATCCTTGGCGAACCCGATGTTGGATCGATCCAGAAATGCGAGCACATACAGCGCCAGCATGAATGGCACCAGCCGGTATCGATTCTTTCTTACCGCTGTTTCGACAGATGACATGCCTCAAGCCCCCTCCAGCGCGTTATATCCTCGATGCAAGCCGCACGAGCCTTGGCCGATATCCGCCCGGCTCATCGACTTGTCTCCTCACCGTCCGGCTCGCTCATGACGAACACTGGGGCCAGATCCTCGGTAACCGGCGCATTGTCCGGCCGAGTGGCCATCAGATCGGCCATTGCATCCCACCAGCGCTGCATGACGGGTAGATCCGGCAGTGCATCCACGGTGTGGTCTTCGTCGAGCCGCATAACGGCGAACAGACGATGGCTGTTCTCGTTCACGAAGATGCGGTAA
Source organism: Salinisphaera sp. SWV1 (assembly GCF_052044155.1). NCBI lineage: Bacteria > Pseudomonadati > Pseudomonadota > Gammaproteobacteria > Salinisphaerales > Salinisphaeraceae > Salinisphaera > Salinisphaera sp. SWV1. The sequence continues at coordinate 174,506 of NZ_JBQDYE010000001.1, read as the reverse complement.
TCACGCACGCCAGCCGCTCGTAGAGCATCCACGAGCTCCGGCCAGATCGCGTCGTGGCGCCGCCGATATTCGGCGGCCTGCCCCGGCTTGAGCTGCATCTCGAAAGCAAGAACAGTCATGGCCTGGCTCTAGTGCTCGTAGGGCCGCGCCAGATCGGCGTCGGCGGCGATGGTCACACCAAAGCCCGGCTTATCCAGCGCCGAGGCCCTGATGCGCCCGTTCTCCGGCACCGGCTCGCCTTCCAGCAGGGGCGTGAACATGGGCACCACCTCGTCGGCCGCGGGCGCCATCATCAGGAATTCCGAGAACGGGCTGTTATGCCGGGTAATCACGAAGTGGTAGCTGTAGACCGACGAGCCGTGCGGAATCACCAGTTTCTGGTGCGCATCGGCCAGTGCCGAGATCTTGATCAGCTCGGTGATGCCGCCGCACCAGCCGACATCCGGCTGGATCACGTCGCAGCATTCCATTTCCAGCAACATGCGAAAGCCCCAACGCGTGGCCTCGTGCTCGCCGGTATTCACCCACATGCCGACCGGCACGTTGCGGCGCAGCTCGGCATAGCCCCAGTAGTCGTCCGGCGGCAACGCCTCCTCGATCCACTTGAGCCCGTATTCGGCGGCGCCATGCGCCAGGCGGGTGGCGTATTCGACGTTCAGGCTCATCCAGCAATCGAACATCAGCCAGAAATCGTCGCCCACCCGATTGCGCATATCGGCGAGCTGGTCGAGATTCGCCTTCAGGCCGGCATCGAATTCGGCCGGACTATGCTTGAGCGGCAGCTTGCCGCCGATGAAGCCCATGTCCTTGGCTAGATCGGGCCGCGCGCCGGTGGCGTAGAAAATAAGTTCGTCGCGTACCGGCCCACCGAGCATGGCGTGCACCGGTTCATCGCGCACCTTGCCGAGCAGATCCCACAGCGCCAGATCCACACCGGAGATGGTGTTCAGCACGATGCCCTTGCGGCCGTAGAACAGCGTGGCGTGGAACATCTGGTCCCACATCAGTTCGATGTCGGTGACCTTCTGGCCTTCGATGAAGCGCGCCAGATGTTTTTCCACGATGAAGGCACCGATTTCGCCGGCGGTGGTCACGCCCACGCCGATATTGCCGTCACTGGCTTCGACCTCGACCACCAGCGTGCCCAGCACGTTGAGCCCGAAACTGCGCCGCTTGGCGCGATATTCCGGGTACTTGCTCATCGGCGTCGAGATCTGGCTATCGATCCAGTGGCCTTCGCCCTGATCGTGATAGTCGGCCCCGCCACCACGCACCGTATAGGCACGAATCTGCTTGATCGTCGGCATCGCCATCGTGGAACGCTCCCGTGTACGCCCGTCGTGTCTTGAATCGGCTACTGGAATAACAGCCGCTCGGAAGCCGCGACCAATACGGCCCACATGAAAGCCGATACGATCTTGTTATCGGGCGCCGGAAATACCGACGCTTCAAGCTTTTCAAAGGAACGTGTAACGCCTTAGCTCAGCGTTCATTCGACCAATGTCGAACACATCGCCAGGCCGATAGCATTAAGGTATTGAAACTTTCCGCGTTCGACAGGTCGGCCCATGGCCCTGGTTTCCCGCACCACCCTGCTCAATCGGCTGCGCTACAAGCACCTGCTGCTGATCCGTCTGCTCGATGAGCGCCGCAACCTGCATCGCGTGGCCGAGGCGATGAATATCTCGCAGCCGGCGGCCACCCGCATGCTGCGCGAGATCGAAATCACTTTTGATAGCGCGTTGTTCACCCGCGACGCCAAGGGCGTGGCGCCGACCCGTCTCGGCGCCGTGCTGGTGTCGTTCGCCCACAACGCGCTCACGCGGTTGGACCGCTGCGCCGAGGAATTGCAGCGCTATCGCACCGGCGACGGCGGCGAGCTGGCGGTGGGCGCCATCATGGGCGCCGCGCCGGATCTTGTCGCCCAGGCCGTGATCGAGATGAAACAGGACCGGCCGCTGCTGCGCATCCGACTCATGGGCGAGACCAGCGACCAACTGCTGGACCTGCTCTCGCGCAGCCAGATCGACATGGCGATCGCGCGTTTTTCCTCCGCGCTCCAGCACAACGAGTTCGACTTCGAGCCACTCGGCAACGAGCGCATGATCGCCGTGGTTCGGCGCGGCCATGCCCTTGTCGGCCAGTCGGGTATCGAACTTTCCCGGTTGCTCGAGGAATGGCCGTGGCTGCTGCAACCGGTAGAAACACCCGCGCGCCAGGCGCTGGAAAAAGAACTGGAACAGCGCGGGCTGGTCTCGCCGCGCGACGTGGTCGAATGCGGCTCGATCTTCGCCGCCTTGCAGTTGGTCAAGCGCAGTGATGCGATTCTGGTGATGGCCGAATCGGTGGTCCGGGACTATCTCGATTTCGGCGTGCTCACCCGCCTCCCGATCACGCTCGGCCAGGCGCTGGCGCCGTTCGGCATCCTCACCCGCCGCGGCGAACGCCTGAGCGAAGCGGGGCATCAGTTCGCCGCCGTGGTCCGCGCACATGCCGCGTCCTGCGCCGCGCCGGCTGTCTTGCGACATGGCGACGCTGCGTCAGACGGTGATTCCACGTTAAACTCGCGCGCTTGAATTGCACCCTTGAGCGAAACGACCATGGCCGGAATACAGCAGATCATCGAGGACGCCTTCGACCACCGCGACCAACTGTCGCCGGCTTCGGCCGACCCGACCATCGTCGAGGCGGTCGAATCCGCGCTGGCCATGCTCGATGACGGCTCGGCCCGTGTCGCCGAACCCACGGCCAATGGCTGGCAGGTCAACGAATGGCTCAAGAAGGCCGTGCTGGTGTCGTTCCGCCTGCGCGACAACGCGCCGATCGACGGTGGGCACACCCAGTATTTCGACAAGGTGCCGGGCAAGTACGCCGACTACGACGAGGCGGCCTTCAGGAAACAGGGCGCGCGCATCGTGCCGCCGGCCATGGTACGCCGTGGCGCGCATATCGCACCCAATGCGGTGGTGATGCCGAGCTATGTGAATATCGGCGCCTATGTCGGCGCCGGCACGATGATCGATACCTGGGCCACGGTGGGCTCCTGCGCCCAGGTCGGCGAAGGCGTGCATCTGTCCGGCGGCGCCGGGCTGGGCGGCGTGCTGGAGCCGCTGCAGGCCGCGCCGACCATCATCGAGGACGGCTGCTTCATCGGCGCGCGCTCGGAGATTGTCGAAGGCGTGCGCGTCGGCCGCGGCTCGGTGATTTCGATGGGCGTTTTCATCGGCGCCTCGACCCCGATCTACGACCGCGAAGCCGACAAGATCATCCACGGCGAAGTACCGGCCGGCTCGGTGGTCGTCGCCGGCAGCCTGCCGCGCGACAACGGGCGCTATTCCATCAACGCCGCGATCATCGTCAAGAAAGTCGATGCCTCGACCCGCGCCAAGGTCGGCGTCAACGAACTGCTGCGCAACGTCGAATAATGCGGCAGTTGTTTGGCATCAAGACCTGCGATACCTGTCGCCGCGCCCGCAAATGGCTGGATGACGCCGGCATCGATTATGCCTGGATCGATGTGCGCGAAGACGGCGTCAGCCGCGAACGCCTGGACGCCTGGCGCGAAGCGCTGGGCGACGCGGCGCTGCTCAACAAGCGCAGCAAGACCTGGCGCGATTTCGACGCCGACCAGCGTGCGGCGGCCGAGGCCGATCCGATGCCGGTGCTGCTCGCCCATCCCACGCTGATCAAGCGGCCGATCCTGGAAACGCCGCGCGAAACGCTGGCCGGATTCTCGCGGGCGCGCTACGAAAACGCGCTCACCGGCGGCAGCTGTTGATGCCGGAAACGCCCGCGCTCGATCTGGCCCGCGAATTGATCCGCCGCCCCTCGGTCACGCCCGAGGACGCCGGCTGTCAGGATCTGCTCGCCGACCGACTGGAAGCCGCCGGCTTTGCGATCCAGCGCCTGCGGTTCGGCCCGGTCGACAACCTGTGGGCCGTGGCCGGCAAATCCGGCCCCCTGCTCTGCCTGGCCGGGCACACCGATGTGGTGCCCGCCGGGCCGGCCGAACAGTGGTCGCACGATCCGTTCGCCGCCGAGATCGTCGACGGCAGGCTCTACGGCCGCGGGGCGGCCGACATGAAATCCAGCGTCGCCGCCATGGTGTGCGCGGCCGAGCGGTTTCGCGCCGAACAGCCCGGTCACCCTGGCCGCCTCGCATTCCTGTTGACCAGCGACGAGGAAGGCCCGGCCATCGACGGCACGCGGGCCGTGATGCGCTGGCTGGCAGAACGCGGCGAGCGCATCGATTTCTGTCTGCTGGGCGAGCCTTCCAGCAGCCATGAGCTGGCCGACACGATCAAGAACGGGCGTCGCGGCAGTCTCAACGCCCGCATCCGCGTGCGCGGACGACAGGGCCACGTCGCTTATCCGCAGCGCGCCGACAACGCCCTGCACCGCCTGATCGGCCTGTTGCACGACCTCACCGCGCATCGCTGGGACGACGGCGATGCCTTCTTCCCGCCGACGTCTTTCCAGGTCTCCAATCTGCGCGCCGGCACCGGAGCCGAGAACATGATTCCCGGCGACGCCGACGCGGTATTCAACTGGCGCTTCTCGCCGTTGCAGAGCGCCGCGTCGATTCAGGCCGTCGTATGCGATTACTGCGGCCGCCACGGCGTCGATCCCCACGCCATCGAATGGCGCCTGTCGGGCGAGCCCTTCATCACCGAGAGCGGCCCCCTGATCGATGCCGCGCGCCGTGCCATTCGCCAGTGCTGCGGCCACGACGTGACGCTTTCGACCGCCGGCGGCACGTCGGACGGCCGCTTCATCGCGCCGACCGGCGCCGAAGTCATCGAACTGGGGCCGCTGAACGCCTCGATCCATCAGATCGACGAACACATCGAGGCAGCCCATGTAGATCAGCTGGCCGGTGTCTATTACGCGCTGATCGGGGCACTGCTCGGCGGTTCGTGACCGCCCGACGGCCGGTCAGACCGTGGACAGCGGCGTCGGTCGCAGCCCGGCCATGGCCGGCCGGCCCAGCGCATCGCCGCGCTCGCCCGCGGCTTCGAGGGCGGCCCGCCATTCGTCCAGCTTCTGGTCGGCGTGACAGTAGCCACGATAGACCACATCGTCGAGCGTGTCCCAGTCGAACATGCCGATGCCTTCGACCGGCATGTGCAGCGCCAGGTCCGCACGCGCGTCGATCTCCCGGCGTTCGCGGTCACTGGACAGCGTGGCGGTGTGGAACAGAATACGGAACATGTTCAGGTGTCGCCCGGCCGCGCCGAGTGACAGCAGCGAGGTCGTGGGCGAATCGTCGGCCATTTCCACGGTCAGCGTCGACTCGCTGCTGACGTCGGAGACGATCACGTGCCCGCGCCCCATCTCGGCCATGGTGTCGAAGGGAATCGCATTGAGCAGGCCGCCATCCACCAGCAATTCGCCGCGATGGACGGTGGGCGGCGCAATGCCCGGCACGGCCATGCTCGCCGCGACCCAGGTGGCGAGTTCGCCCTCGTCGTGCACCACGGGCAGGCTGCGCGACAGGTTGGTCGACAGACAATAGAACGGGATATCCAGGTTCTCGATCAGCCGGTCGCCGAAGATCGCGCCCAGTTGCCGGCGGAATTTCTCCGCCGTGATCAACGAGATGCGCGACAGCGAATAATCATTGAGATACTTGCCGGTGACAAACGTCTCGCGCAGGCGCGCCAGCATGGTGGTGGCGTCGTCACCCATTGCGATCATGCCGGCGATGAGCGCCCCCATGCTGGTGCCGCCCACGGCATCGATCGGGATGTTCTTTTCGTGCATGGCCCGCACCAGGCCGACGTGGGCGAAGCCGCGCGCCCCGCCGCCGCCAAGCACCAGACAATTCGCCCGGCCCGAGACGAGCCGCGCGACACGCGCCATCTGGTCCGGCGGATAATCACGCGCCACGCGGTGATGAAAGCCGGCACGCGCCACCCGACGCCAGCCGAGTGCGGAATACTCATCGTCCTGGCCGTACAGCAACACGACCTCCATCGGCGCGCGCAGCGCCTGCTCCCCCAACCAAGCCAGATTGCGCGAGACAAACGGCCGCTGTTCGCCATAAGCGACAATCAGTACGCGGTCGGCCTGGCGCAGCCCGCGGCGTGTCCAGGCGTCAGGCTCGGCGCTGCCCTGATAGATCAGGTAGCGGTAGCGTTCCTCGAGCTGCGTCAGCCAGCGGGTGAGCGCCCGGTGCGACTCACCCGCGCCCAGGTCGGCCTCGGCCGTCCCATCGCCCAGCGCCGTATCCACGCGCGAGGCGTCGATACGCAATGTCGGCGCATACGCCGCCAGCGCACTGGACAACGCGCGCGAAAACCCCGCCACGTCCACCCCGGGGTGCGCCGGCACCACCGCATACGTCCGGCCGCTCTGCACGCTGTCGCGGCTGGCCATCGGCGACATGTCGCTCAGGCGATCCGCGATCAGCCGGGTCACCTGCAGCATCGCCTGCGGGTAACGTGAGACCAACGATTCGAACTGCGCGCGCGATATCCGCAGCAGCTGCGTGTCGCGCATGGCGAGGCCATCGGCGGAATGCTTCTGCTCGCGAATGATGGAGATCTCGCCCACCATCTCGCCGGCGCCAAGCTCACCCATATGCATCGACGGCCCGTCGTCACGCGGGCGGACGACACGAATGCGGCCACTGACGATCACATACAGCGCATCGCTGTCGTCGCCGGCTCGAAACAGATATTCCCCGCCCCCGATTTCCACCCACTCCGCGCGCGCGGCGATGGTGCGCAGCGCGCGGCGGTCGAGATCCCGGAACAGCGGGTTGGCGCGCAATATGGCCTGCGTATCCATAGACTTCAGTGTATCGGCAATACCGGGGCTCGCGGTACGTGCATAAAAAAGCCCGGGCCGATCACGGCCCGGGCCACGGAAGCGCCGTTCCGACCAGCGGTCAGGCCGCGTCTTCCATGTCGGGGTTGTACTCGCCGCGCGCCGCCGCACCATTGTTGCGGGCACGCTTGAGAAACGCCCGTTGGGCCGCGGGTACGTTATCCGTCTGCCCGGCCCACGCCTTGAGCGCCGGCGTCTGCAGCGCACGACCGAACGAGAACGAAAGCGTCCAGGGTTGCGGCCCCCGGCGATTCATCGCATCCAGATGCGCCGTAGCGTCTTCATCGTCCTGCCCGCCGGAGAGGAAAACAATGCCGGGCACCGCGGCCGGCACGCAACGCCGCAGGCTTTGCAGCGTGGCGTCCGCCACCTGGTCCACCCCGGCCTGCTCGGCACAGTATTTACCCGAGACGACCATGTTGGGCTTGAGCAGCATGCCTTCCAGCAGCACACGCTGTTGTTTCAACTCGGCGAACACGGCATCGAGCACCGCCTCCGTCACCTGCTGGCAGCGTTCGATCGAGTGCTCGGCGTTCATGAGCACTTCGGGTTCGACGATCGGCACGATGCCCGCTTCCTGGCACAGCGCGGCGTAACGAGCCAGCGCATGCGCATTGACCTGAATGCAATAATCGCTCGGCCGGTTTTCCGCGATATCGATCACGCCGCGCCACTTGGCGAAACGCGCGCCCGCATCGGCATAGGTCGACAGGCGCTCGCGCAGCCCGTCGAGGCCTTCGGTGACTTTCTCCTCCGCGCTTCCCGCCAACGGCTTGGCACCCTGGTCCACCTTGATCCCGGGAATCATGCCCTTGCCGGCCAGCAATTCCGGAAAAGGCGTGCCGTCGTCGGCTTTCTGAAAGAGCGTTTCCTCGAACAGAATCACGCCGCTGATGAACTCTTCCGCGCCCGCGGTCGTGAACAGAAGATTGCGATAGGCCCGGCGGGTCTGTTCCGTCGATTCGACGTTGATACTGTCGAGTCGCTTCTTGATGGTACCGGTGGATTCGTCGGCAGCCAGCAGCCCCTTGCCGTACGTCATCAACTGACGAGCGGTGTCTATCAAAACCTGGTCTTGCATTGCGCTCTATCCTCCATAGTAGTGGTAACGGTGGTGTCGCAGCCTCTCCCGGCCACGCCACGAATACGCGCAATTTGTTGTATGGCGGAGAGGGTGGGATTCGAACCCACGAGGGGCTTGCACCCCTGCCGGTTTTCAAGACCGGTGCATTCAACCGCTCTGCCACCTCTCCCAAAAATCCATGGACCGTTGGCTGAATCGCCGGGGACTCGCGAAACCGCGCCCGGCCGACGCCTCACGACGCTATTTTCGAGCCGCAGTATGCCGCCATGCAAGCCGCGCGGCCAGGGCTTTTCCCATGGTCACGGTCCCACCGCCGACCGGCCGCGCATGGGCGTTGTCCGATTCGCGCGCTTTCTTTATACTCCGCGCCTCGCAAGTTTCGCCGGGATAGCTCAGTCGGTAGAGCAACTGATTCGTAATTAGTAGGTCGGAGGTTCGATTCCTCTTCCCGGCACCAGATAAAAAGCCCCCGCGTCATCGGCTCGGGGGCTTTTTCATGGGCCAACCACGATAACGCGGGGGCACTTGCCTGCTATCGCCACCGTTCGGGGCGGGCACTGTCGCCGCTCGCCGCCGACCGATAGGCCGCTTCGACCAGCGCGAGCGTGTTGAAGTTGTCCGGCCCCGCGGTGGGCGCGCCGTCGGCATCGCCCTCGGCCATCCGGCAATGTTCGCTCACAAGTACATCCTCCGCACCTTTTTAAGTGCCCCCCGCTGTGTGGCGGCCATCGGGGCGCGGTGGTCCCACCGCCGTCCATCGGCTGCGCGCCAGCGCTCGTCGAGCGATGCTGCGCCACGGGATGAAAACAGACTAAGCTAAGAACATAACAAAGGGGAAGGCACAATGGGGGCCGCCAACATCCGCGGATTCACGCTGCTCGAGCTCATGGTCACGATTGCCGTGGCCATAGTGTTGCTGACGCTCGCGATTCCGTCGTATCGCAGCTTGGTCACGCGCAATAGTCTGGCGGGCAACGTCAACGATCTCGTGGGCTCCCTGAACTATGCCCGCAGCGCAGCGGTAAGCCGTGGCACAACGGTCTATGTCTGCGCCAGCCAGAACCAGACAACGTGCCGCGACGACGGCGTCTGGAGCGACGGCTGGATCATCTACGCGCCGGATCCAAGCACGACCGACACCTCACCCAGCGCCAGCAATATGCTTCGTGTCCACGGCGCCACCGGCTCCGGCGTCAAACTGATCGCGAACCACGACGTGCCCTTGAGTTTCAACGCGGACGGATTCGCCATCATAGGACGAACCTTTACCGCCACCACCGAAGATGGCCGGACCAGCACATCGGTCACCGTGGCCTCGACCGGACGCGTCGACAGCAGCACGCCATGACCTCGCCGGCGCCCCAGAACGGTTTCACCCTGCTCGAGGCCCTGGTGGCACTCGTGGTGATCTCGATCGGCCTGCTCGGCCTGCTCGGCCTTCAGACCGTGGCCATCGTCAACACGCATGTATCGAAATCGCAGACGCTGGCCAGTATCGGGGCCGACGATATCGCCGACCGTATACGGGCGAATCCTGCGGCAGATGCCTCGCTGGTCTACGCGCAGATTTCCGACAGCGGCACGACGCAGCCGCAAACTGATTGCACGCAATCCGTGTGTGATCCATCGGCCATGGCAAGCTACGACGCCTGGGAATGGCAACAGACGCTGGCGAACACCCTGCCCGGTGGACGAGGGGACGTCAGCTGTGTCTCGCCCACGAATCCCGGCAGCAACGACCCATGTCGCATCTACGATGTCACCGTACTCTGGCGGGGCCGGGATGCGGCGGCCGGCAGCGGCACCGGCGATGTGTCGGCCTGCCCGAACGCGAGCAACGGAGGCGGTGTCGGCACGGGGTTGCGCTGTTATTCCATCGAGGTCCAGCCGTGAGCGGTGTCGTGACGGGGCGCCAGCCCGCGAACCAACGCGGCTTCACGCTGGTGGAACTCATGGTCGCGCTGGTGATCGGCCTGCTGTTGTTGGCCGGCGTGCTGCAGATTCTGCTGAGCAATCGCGCCAGTTTCGACGCCCAGCGTGCCACCGCGCACCTACAGGAAAACGCGCGCCTTGCGGAGTTCGTTCTCAGCCACGCGATCGCCCACGCGGGCTATCGCACGGAGCTGGATGCCGCCGAAACCACGATTTTCCCCGCAACCTCGAACCAGAAAACGGCCAATTACCCCGACGGCGCCTACATCACCGGCGCCACCGATGCCGATGGGGACAACGATGCGCTGCGCATGCGTTTCCAGGCACGCGGGGATGTGCGTGATTGCCTCGGTGGCTCGGTCGGCACCGCCCAATCCGCCGAGACCACCGACTTCGAGTTCTTCGTCAACGGCAACGACACCCTGGAATGCACCAAATTCAGCAACGGCGGATCGACAACGCAGCCAATCGTCGAGAACGTCGACCGGTTCAAGGTGCGCTACGGGTTGAACACCAACGGTACCGCCGGGGTCGATCACTACGTCACCACCCTGACCGGCACCCAGGCCCGGGAGGTCCGCAGTGTTCGAATCCAGCTGCTGCTGCACAGTGCCGACAACGATCCCGCGCTGTCACAGCCCGTCGACCAGAAGTACGATTTCAGCGATGGCTCGACCTTCGAGACCACCGATCGCCGCGCCCGCCTGCTCGTTGATCGTACGATCGCGATCCGGAACCCGAGCCCATGAGCATGCCCCGCCCAGCGACGCCCGTCGCCAGCAGACGCCAGGACGGCTTCATTCTGGTGACGAGCCTCATATTTCTCGTCGTTCTGACGTTGCTGGCGGTTTCGGCGATCAACTCTTCGACGCTACAGGAACGCATGGCCACGAATCAGCGAGAGAAGTCGCGCGCCCTGGACGCCGCGGATTCCGCCCTAAGTCACGTGGAAACGCTGCTCGCCTCGACCGGCTTTCGTCAGTGCAACCCGGTCATGAACCCCACCGCGGGCACCAGCGCCGCTGCAAACAGCGGCTGCGATACCAGCGCTTCCGGGCTCACCGTCATCCCCGCGGGCTCTGGCACATCGGACTCGACGAGCTACTATCTTTCCGACCAGTTCTGGTCCCAGGCCGGCGTGAGCAGCTATCAACTGCCGGCCGATGCGAGCAGCACCGGTCTGAACGTGCAATACGTTGTTGAATACGTGCGCGAGCAGGCGAACGATCTCAACCCGGGCTCGGCCGGCACCGTCATACTCTTTCGCATCACGGCTCGAGCAGACGGGCGTTCGCCAGCGTCCCGGGCCGTCGTGCAGAGCATTTACCAGGTCACCACCTAATGGCCTGCAACCTGAATTCATCGCAGGATTTCGGCGTTTCTTCGCACCGTGTGGCCGCGCACCCATGCGCCGCGGCCCCGATACGGCTGATCGCCACGCCTTGCCGGGCACAACAAGACACTCGCACCACATGGCGCGAACTCGCGTCAAGGGACGCTAGGGGGATGCCGATGCCGCACAAGAACGCCCGACCGCGCCTGATCGAGCTACTGTTTCTGATCGTCGTGATCACGCTCGCCTGTGCGGCACAACGTGCCACCGCGGCCAGCAGCTCGGCCATCAATTTGACCGACCAGCCGGTCGTAACCGGCTCGGGATTGGCACCGAACATTCTGGTCGCGGTCGACAACTCCGGCTCGATGGATTTTGAAACGCTGTTTCCCACCGACGACGGCGTCCTGTTCTGGGACGGTTACAGCCGGTCGTTCTGGTCCAACGGCGGTTATGTCCAGAACAGCAACACCGGTTATGTCTACCTCTTCCCCAACGGCTACAACAATTGCTACGGCAGCAACTGCACCTACCGCGACCGTCGAATCTACTCGGCTTATCTCGCCTTGCCGCCGATTCCCGCCTTCGGCTTCGCCCGCGACCCGGAGTTCAACAAGGCCTATTTCAACCCCGCCACGCAGTACACGCCCTGGGTAAACCGTGACCCTTCCAATCCAAGTGCGGCGTACTACGACCCCGAGATCAAATCCGGAACGATAGACCTTACGCAGACCAAAGAATCAACTGCCAACGGAGAAAAGTTCGACTTTCAACCGGGCATGGTCATACCGGCCGGCACCAAGTATTACCACACAACACAAACAACCTCTTCAGCTACTTATTACAACATCTGTTATAACCAATGGCGCGGGTATGCGTACTATGCCACAACAACAGAAATTTATAACAGACAATGCAATTACTATGGCTATACGTTTTATGCGCAGAAAAACATTCCAACAACAAGCCAATCCACTGGCTTCATAGCGGATAACTCAGATCACCGCGTCTCTTACGCCACCAGTTACGGCGTCGCATACTTCCCTGCAACGTTTTACTTAAAACAATCAACCCCTCTTCCCGCCAACTTCGGATGGAAAACAGGCGCGCCTAAAATTCAGGGCCAAGGTCCGGACGGTCAGTCTTTATACGGCTATGAAATCAAGCCCGCGAACTTCACATCAACCGCCGCCTACAATGCAGCGATCCAGAACTTCGCCAACTGGTTTACCTATTACCGCAAGCGCAGCCTCGCCATCCGCGGCGGCATCACTCGGGCATTCAAACAGATCGGCCGCGTGCGCGTCGGCAGCTGTACGATCACGGAGGCTAAAAACCGTCTGAGCAGTATGTACAACGGCTCGTCCTACCTGACCATGACGAGCCTGCCGGCGGTGGGCGACGAAAGCGGCGGGGTCCGCCGGGACTTCTACGAATCGATTTATGGCCTGGATTTCAGCCAGGCGCTCGGCACGCCCAACCGCCCCGCCCTGTACTACCTGGGACGAGAGCTGGAAAACAACCCGAATATTATCCAGTCGCCCTGCCAACGCAACTACGCACTGCTTTTCACCGATGGATACAATAACGGCACCGTGAGCCGCGTCGGCAATGTCGACGGCAACTACGGCACCGGCAACCATTCCCCGATTCCGGATCGTTATACGAATACGATGGCGGATATTGCCATGCGGTTCTACAAGCAACTCAACCCGCCCAGCAACATCGGGGATGCCGCAGTTCTGCCGCTGCCCAAGGGTTGCCCGGGCGACGAATCGGTCGATTGCGAACAGAAGCCGCATATGACCACCTTCGGGATCACCCTCGGGCAAAGCGGTTATATCTTCGGCAATAGTGCCTACGCGGCGCAGAATAAAGACCCATATGCCAATCCGCCACCGTGGTATCTCAGCTCCTACAGCGGCAACCGCTATGCACCCGGCAACTTGCCGACCTCGGGGCCGCAGGAAATCGATGATCTGTGGCACGCAGCGATCGATTCCCGCGGCGCGCTGCTCAACGCGTCCTCGCCCCAGGAGTTGGCCGGCAAATTCACGTCGGCACTGAACCAGATTCTCGGTCGCGGCGAGACGCTGACCAATGCCACCGGCAACAGCACATCGCTGACATCCAATTCGGTGGTCTTTCAAACACAGTACGAAACCACCCACTGGACGGGCGACCTGATTGCCTTCAACGCAAAGACCGGGTCCACGGCTGCATCGGACCGCCTGTGGAGCGCGGCGTCGCTTCTGACCGGCGTTAAAGGGGCCACTACGAGCGATGGGCGCACGATTATGACCTCACTGCGCAGCAACAGCTCGACCACCGGCGGCGCGGTATCGGGGGTGCCATTCACATCCGCCGGCCTGGCCTCGGCGGGTATTCCCAGCCTCACACCCGACGCCATCGCTTATCTGCGCGGCCACCGCGACAAGGAACAGACCGGCGCCAGCAACGACATCGCCAACGGCCGGATCTACCGTAATCGTGGCGATACCGTACTCGGCGATATCATCAACTCGGTGCCGACCTATGTCGGCACGCCCACACCGCTGCGCTACGCCGGCACGTGGCACGACCAGCTCTACCCGAACCAGTCCATGCCCGAGAACAGCGGGCAGACCTATTACAACCCGAGCAGCTCATCGAGTTTCGTATCGCAACAGGCCAGCCGTGAGCCCATGGTCTATGTCGGCGCCAACGACGGCATGCTGCATGGCTTTGATGCCAAGACCGGCGCCGAAAAACTGGCTTATATCCCGAACACCCTGCTCGACTCGCTGGCCGGCGGCGCCGACCCGCTGACCAGCCCATCCTACGCGCATCGTTCCTTCGTCGACGGTCAAACCACCGCCGGCCCGGCCTATTTCAACGGTAAATGGCACACCATGCTCGTCGGCGGTCTGCGCAACGGCGGTAACACGGTGTATGGGCTCGATATCACTGACCCGAGTACTTTCAGCGAGTCCAATGCCGGCAGCATCGTCCGCTGGGAGTTCAAGGCCCCCGGGCTCGGCAAGACCTTCGGGAAACCGTCCATCGTGCGTCTGCACAATGGCGAATGGGCCGCGATATTCGCCAATGGTTACAACAGCGACAACTACGGCGCATCGCTTTATATCGTCGATATCGCCGACGGCCACGAGATCGCCCACCTGACCACCGGCGCGACGCCGGTCAACGGCGCCCAGGGCAACGGCCTGGCCACGCCCTTTCCTGTCGATATCGACGGCGACCATGTCACCGACTATGTCTACGCTGGCGATCTGTACGGCAATGTCTGGCGTTTCGATCTCACATCGAGCAATCCGGGCGACTGGTCCGTTCACAAGATATTCCAGGCCAAGGCGTCCAACGGCAGTATTCAGCCGATCACCACCCAGGTGCAGGTCGCCGCCCATCCGAATGGTATCGGCTACGGCGTGATGGTCTACTTCGGCACCGGCCAGGATATCCAGCCACTCAATGATAACCAGAGCGCCACGCCGAACAGTTTCTACGGCGTCTGGGATCCGGAGGTGATCTCCTACGATCTGGGCACCAATAATGCCCCGCCCCGGCCGGATAACTGGTTCGTCACCCGCGATCAACTGGTGTCGCAGTCGGTAAGCACGATCAGCCCCGGCAACGGCATTGCGGGGCTCAGCTACCGGACGGTAACGGACAATCCGGTCACCTACATCGACAATAACGGCAAGATCGCGGACCGTGGTTGGGCCATCGATTTACCACAGGACAGCGGCGAAGCGGTGCTCAATCCAGCGTCGATCGTGGGCGATAACGTGGAATTTTCCACCACCGTGATCAACCGCCAGACCTGCTCACTCACCAGCAACGGGTATTTCATGGCGGTAAGCCGGGTCAATGGCGGGCCGGCGGCCAACAATATCTTCGACGTCAACGGCGACGGGGTCGTGAACGAGCAGGACGCCAGCACGCCACGCGTGGCCGGCGTCGGCTTCGGCTCGAAGAGCGGTTCGCCCGGCCGGGGAGCGAGTTTCAACGACCTCGTCCACGGCACACAGGTGATCAAGACACCATTGACCGGCGGCGGCACCGCAACCATTACACTGGCCCGGGACTTCCTCAACGGTCGCCGGTCCTGGCACGAGATTCGACGATGACCATGCGCAGATTCAGACGCTATCGGGAGCGGCGCGCTCCTGGCCGGCTACAAAACGGATTCACGCTCATCGAATTGATGATCGTGGTGGCGATCATCGGCATCCTGGCGGCCATCGCCTATCCGAGCTATCTCTCCCACGTTCGCGAAGCACGCCGGGTAAACGCCAAGAGCCTGTTGCTCAAGGCTGCCAATGAAGAAGAGAAGTACTATTCGGTACAGAACCAGTACACGGCGAGCATGAACAAGCTGGGCCTGCCGAGCACCACCGAGAACGGGTTCTATAAGGTCAGTGCCAGCGTCTCCGGCACGAACAACGACAAATACACTATCAGGGCCACCGCGCAGGCCGATCAGGTCAACGATACCTGCCGCACCATGACCATCGATCAGACCGGCGCCAAAAAAGCAACGAACGCCAGCGGGCAGGACGTTTCCGATACCTGCTGGTAGCCGCCGCGCCCGCCGGGCCGATGACCCGAGTACGGCGCTCAGCCGTTACGCCTGGGCCATAGCATGTCCACCGCAATCAGCACCGCGCCGATGCAGATGGCGCTGTCCGCCAGATTGAATGCGGGGTAGTGCCATGCCCCGATGTGGAAATCCACGAAATCCACCACGAAGCCGCGCGTGGCGCGGTCGATCGCGTTGCCGAGCGCGCCGCCGGCCACCAGGCTGAGCGCCGCCGCCAACAACCGGCTGTCGTGCGGGTGGCGACGCATCCAGACCAGAATACCGATCACCACGGCCACGCTGAGCCCCACGAACAGCCACGGCGTCGCGCCGCGCAGCATGGAGAAGGCCGCGCCGGTGTTGTGCACCAATGTGAAATTGAGCCAGGGCAACAGCGGCGTCGACTCGTACAACGTGAAATGATTGACGATGAGCTGCTTGGTGATTTGATCGGCCGCGATCACCAGTGCCGATAGCCAGAGCCAGTGCACGTTCTGCAACTCAAAGCCCCGTTCGGCCCCGGCGTCGTCTCGGAATTGACTCATTGCGAACTCGTGTTATCCAGCAGCCGTCGAACCTCGGCGACGTCGGCATGCATCTGACGGGTCAACGCGTCGAGGGAGTCGTAATGCTCCTCGGCCCGTACGAAGTGCTCGAAGAATACGTCAATCCGCTGGCTATATAAATCGCCCGAGAAGTCGAGCAGATAGATCTCCAGCAGCTCATCGCGGCCGTTGACCGTCGGGCGCACGCCGAAGCTCGCCGCGCCGGCATGCGCACGCCCGTCAGCCCGTTGCACGCGCACCGCATAAACGCCGTAACGCAGCGCCGCCGGGCGCTTCAGGCGCAGGTTCGCGGTGGGAAAGCCGAGCGTTCGCCCGAGCTGCTCGCCGTGCACCACGCGCCCGGTGATCCGGTAGGCGCGGCCCAGCAGCCGCGAGGCCGCCACCACGTCGCCCACGCCCAGGCGTTCGCGCACACGGGTCGAACTGACGCGCTCGCCATCCACACAGACATCCGGCACGGGCAGCAGTTCGACGCCGCGCGCCTCGGCGAAGCGTTCGAGCGTATGGATATCGCCCGCGCGCCGATGACCGAAGCGGAAATCGCGCCCCACCAGGATCGCACGCGCGCCGAGCCGTCGCTGGATCAGATCGTCCAGAAACGACTCGGGCGACAGCTGGGCGAAGGCCCGGTCGAAACGCGCCCGCACGAACAGATCGATGCCCAGCGCGGCGGCATCCTCCATTTTTTCGCGCAGCGACGACAGCCGCGGCGGCGGATCATCCGGCATGAAGAAGGCGCGCGGCGTCGGGTCGAACGTCATCAGCGCGGCCGGCAGGCCGAGCGCGGCGCCGCATTCGTGCACGCGCTCGATCACCGCCTGATGCCCTCGATGCAGGCCATCGAAATTGCCGATCGTCAGCACGCAACCCTGCGGCTGGACTGGCGCGGCGCGTACGGAACGGATAATGCGCATCAGGCTTTCCCACTCACTCCCGATCACTGACTCGAGCCGTGGCCCAGGCGAAACTGGCGCGGCCGGATGCCGACCAGCCCGAGCACGACGAAATAAATCGCGACGCCGACGCCGATCCAGAACGACAGCCAGGCCGCGCGCATGAGCGCGCTACGCGATTCCCAGACCATTGTGGTGGCGGCGCCCACGTGCAACGCCACCGCCATCACGATGCACGCCAGCGCAACACGCCACAACAACGCCGCCCAGCCGGCACCCGGCTGATAGGCACCGCTGGCGCGCAGGTGGCGAAACAACAGGCCCGCGTTGATGAATGCGCCCAGCGAACCAGCCAGCGCCAGACCGGCATGCGGCGCCGGCCAACGCATGTACAGGAAGATACCGACGAAGATGAGATTCATCGCCATGCCGCTGATCATCGAGATCACGCCGCAGCGCACCGGCGTGCGCGAATCCTCGCGCGAATAAAACCCGGTCACCAGCACCTTGACCAGCGAGAACCCCATGAACCCCAGCGAGTACGCCATCAATGCGTATTGGCTCATGAGCGCATCGTGCGCATTGAACGAGCGATAAGTGAAAAGCGTGGCTACCAGGGGCCCCGCAAGCACGAACAAACCCACCATCGCCGGCAGGCCAAGCAGTGCCAGCAGCTTGAGCGCCCAGTCGAGCGTGGCCGAGAACGCCGCCGTCGACGCGCTGGCATGGCGCGCCGACAGCGTCGGCAGAATGACCGTCGCGATCGCCACGGAAAAGATGCCCAGCGGGAATTCCATCAGCCGGTCGGCATAGTACAACCAGCTCACGCTGCCGGCCGCCAGGCAGGAAGCCACGATCGTATCCAGCAGCAACGTAAGCTGTGCGACCGATGAGCCGAACATGATCGGCAGCATCAGGCGCAGGATACGACGCACCTTCGCGTCCGCCCACGCCCAGCGTGGCCGCGGCAGCCGATCGATGCGGATCAGGAATGGAATCTGGAATGCGAGCTGCGCCGCCCCGGCGATGAAGACCCCGATGGCCAGCGCGATCTCGGGGCGTGCGAACAGGGGCGACAGCCCGAGCGCGGCGCCGATCATGCAGATGTTGAGCAGCACCGGCGTGACCGCGGGTACCGCGAACTGCCCATAGGTATTGAGCACCCCGCCGGCCAGCGCGGTCAGCGATATGAACAACAGATAAGGGAAGGTAATCCGCAGCATGTCAACCGCCAGCGAGAACTGGCTCGGCGAATCCGCGAATCCGGGCGCAAAGGCATAGATCAGTAGCGGCGCTGCAATCACGCCGATCACGGTCAAACCGATGAGAATGACGCCAAGCGTACCCGCCACCGCCGACACCAGCGCCTTGACATCGTCGCCGCTCTCCTGGTTGCGCGTCGACGACAATACCGGCACGAACGACTGCGCGAACGCACCTTCGGCGAACAGGCGCCGCAGGAAGTTGGGGATCTTGAAGGCCACGAGAAACGCGTCCATCGCCGGGCCGGCCCCGAACATCACCGCCAGCGTGACATCGCGCACAAAACCCAGAATGCGCGAGCAGAATGTCATCGCGCCGACGACGCTGGTCGATCGGGCCAGAGATGAAGCCATTGCAAATGCACGAAGCCGAAACGCTGCGCACTATAGCCTTTAATGCGTGCGAGTCGAAACACGCGCGTGCAAGTTGACAACGGCGCGCGCAGAACCCATAATCGCGCGCCTTTCCGGCATCCAACCCATATTTCAGGAGCTGTCCGTGGCGAATACTGCCCAAGCCCGCAAACGCGTCCGCCAGGCGACCGAACATCGTCAGCGCAACATGGCGCAGCGTTCGCTCGTGCGTACGCATATCAAGAAGGTGCAGAAAGCCATTGCCGCGAACGATCTGTCGAGCGCGCAGGAAGCTTTCAAGAGCGCCGTGCCGGTCATCGACCGCATGGCCGGCAAGGGGCAGATCCATCGCAACAAGGCCGCGCGTCACAAGTCGCGCCTGAATGCGCAGATCAAGGCGATGGCCCAGGCCTGATCGCTGCCGCGCCCCGCGCATGAAAGCCCGCCCCGGCGGGCTTTTTTGTGTCCGACGCACGCGTCGGCGATTGCGCCATGGACGCGGCCGCCTGCCGGCGCGCCGTGAATCCGCCCGAGCCCCGCACCACAACGTCCCGGCCCACAACCAAGGGGCGGCGCGCCCAGCCACACACATGCAGGCTTTCGCGAGAGCCGGCGGCACGCACGCGAACGCGCCGTACGTAGTGCCGCCCCGGCACACGGCAACGCCGGACAGCGGGCGCTCGAATGCCTTGCGGCAGCGACCGTCCCGGCGGCCGCGACGGCATTGAATGCCGGGCCGACACCCGCGACAGGAGCCAATGTCCTGTCACGCCGATGCATCGTCCTATTTCGACTCTTTTAGCGCCGTGCGGCGTTGCCGCCATTCACCGCATGCCCGGATACGGCGCGTCACCGCGCCCTGCCCGGCAAAAGCGCCCGCATCCATGACGCACGCTAGCGCGATATCGTCACCAGGTTATCGCGATGGATGAATTCCGGCTCCCGATCGTAGCCGAGGATGGCCGGGATACGCTCACTCGTCTGGCCCATCAACAACCGGGCCTCCCGGGCATCGTAATTGACCAGTCCCTGCGCCACCTCGACGCCCTCGGGCGCCACACAGACCACGAGATCACCGCGCCGGAAATCCCCCTCGACCCGCGTGACGCCGATCGGCAACAGGCTGCGGCCCGACTCACGCAGGACACGGGCCGCCCCCGCGTCGACATGCAAACGCCCACGCACCCGGCGCTGGCCGGCCAGCCAGTTCTTGCGCGCCGCGCGCCGCCCGCCCGGGCGTGGCAGTAACAGCGTGCCCAGCGCCTCGCCCGCCACCACCCGCTCCAGCACGCGCGACTCACGGCCATTGACGATCACCGTCATGGCGCCGGAGTCGGCCGCCTGGCGCGCAGCCCGGATCTTGGTTTGCATGCCGCCCCGGCCCAGTGCACCGCCGCCGGCACCGGCCATGCCGAGCAGTTCCGGCGCATAGGCCTCGACCTCATGGAGCAGGCCGGCATCGGGGTAAATTCGCGGATCGGCCTCGTACACCCCCGCCTGATCGGTGAGGATAATCAGGCCGTCGGCGTCGATCAGATTGACCACCAATGCGGCCAGCGTATCGTTGTCCCCGACCCGGATCTCCTCCATCGCGATGGCGTCGTTCTCGTTCACGATCGGGATCACGCCCAGACCCAGCAACGTCATCAACGTGCGCCGCGCGTTCAGATACCGTCCGCGATGCGAGACATCGTCATGCGTGAGCAACACCTGGGCGACCCGGCGGTCGAAGGTCGTGAACGCGCGGCCGTATGCCTCGACGAGCCCGGCCTGGCCGACCGATGCGGCCGCCTGCAATTCGTCGAGACGCTGCGGGCGCAAATGCCAGCCCAGACGCACCATCCCCTCCGCCACCGACCCCGAGGAGACCAGCACCACCTCACTGCCGCCGGCTGCCAGTGCCGCGATCTGACGCGCCCACTCATCGAGCCGGTCGCGGTCGAGCCCCTGGCCGTCTGCCGTCAACAGCGCACTGCCGATCTTGACGACCCAGCGACGCACGCCGGTCAGGCGGTCACGCGTGCTCATCGTCCGGCGACTCGGCATCGTCATGGCCGCTGTCGGCATCCTGTTGTGCCGATTCCGCCTCAAGTGCGTCCATCGCCTGCTCGATCAGCACGCGCAGCGAATCCGGATTGATTGCGGAAATCGTGTAGACCGGCCCCTGCCAGTCCAGCGCTGTCACCACGCGATCACGCAGTGCCGCCACGGCGTCGGCATCCAGGGCGTCCACCTTGTTCAGCAACAGCCAGCGCGGGCGCCTGGCGAGTTCCGGGTTGAATCGCTCGAGTTCCTCGGTGATCGTGCGGATCTGTGCCACCGGATCGCGCCCTTCGATATCGACGGCATCGACCAGATGAAACAGCAGCCGTGTCCGCTGGACATGACGCAGGAAGCGGTGCCCCAGGCCGATCCCCTCGGCCGCCCCCTCGATCAACCCCGGGAGATCAACCAGGGTAAAACTCCGCAGCGGCCCGGCGGCGACCACACCCACCTGCGGCTGCAGGGTCGTGAACGGATAGTCGGCGATTCGCGGCCGGGCCGCGGAAATGGACGACAGCAACGTGGACTTGCCGGCGTTCGGCAGCCCGACCAGCCCGACATCCGCCAACAGCTTCAGCTCGAGGCGCAGCTCGCGGATCTCGCCGGGCGTGCCGTCGGTCGTCTTGCGCGGCGCCTGATTCGTGCTCGACTTGAAGCGGGCGTTACCGAGCCCGTGGTAGCCCCCCTGGGCCACACACACGGTCTCGCCGTCGTGCGTCAGATCGCCGATCAGCTCGTCGGTCTCGCGCGAGTAGCAGAGCGTGCCCACCGGCACGGGCAGATAACGATCGTCGCCCTTGGCACCGGTCCGGTTCTTGCCCGCGCCGTTACCGCCGCGCTCGGCCTTGAACACGCGGTTGATTCGATAATCGTAAAGCGTGTTGAGGTTGTGATCGGCGATCAGGTAGACGCTGCCGCCATCACCGCCATCACCGCCATCGGGGCCGCCGTGCGGTACGTATTTCTCACGCCGAAAACTCAGGCAGCCATGGCCGCCGTCGCCAGCTTCGACCCGGAGATTGGCTTCATCAACGAATTTCATGCGGTCCGCCCTCAGCGCGGGATGATGACCGGCTTATCACAACAGTACGAGCAAGCATAAAAAAGCCCCGCCGGAGCGAGGCTTTCGCGATCGCGCACCGATCGCCTGTCAGTCGGCGGCCGGAACCACGGAAATGAACTTGCGGTTACGCGGGCCTTTCACGGAAAAATCCACGGTGCCGTCGATGCTGGCATACAGCGTGTAGTCCTTGCCGGTGCCGACATTCGAGCCGGCGTGAAAGCTGCTGCCACGCTGACGAACGATGATGTTGCCGGCCTTGACCTGCTGGCCGCCGAATTTCTTCACGCCGAGGCGTTTGGATTCGGAATCCCGGCCATTGCGGGTACTGCCGCCTGCCTTTTTATGTGCCATGAGCTAGTTCCTCCGGTTCGAGGGTGTCGATGCCGATGCGCTCAAGCGCCCGGAATCGAGGTGATCTTGAGCTGCGTGTAGTGCTGGCGATGACCATGCGTGCGACGATACTTCTTGCGACGCTTGAACTTGATCACTTCCACCTTGTCGGCGCGGCCATGGCTCTGCACGTCGGCAGACACTGCCTTGCCGTCGAGCACTGGCGTGCCGACCTGGACGTTTTCGCCGTCGGAGATCAGCAATACGTCGGCCAGTTCGATCGTGCTGCCGGCCTCGGCATCGAGCTTCTCGACGCGCACCACATCGCCCTCGGCGACCCTGTACTGTTTACCGCCGGTACGGATTACCGCGTGCATGTCCACTCCAAACGCAGGTTGCGGGCTTGTTCGGCCCGTTTAAAGAGCGCGAATGATACGGCTTTGGGCGGCGCCGGTCAACGCTTGTGTGCGGCGCCCGCTTTCTTGACAGATAGCAGCCGCAGCCCTAAGTTTGCCGCTGTTTTTGCGATCCCGGACAGATGAATATCCAGCCGCTGTTTCAGCCGGTCGAAAATGACATGCGCGCAGTCGACGCGCTGATCCGTAAACGGCTGAGCTCCGATGTCGTGCTCATCAATACGCTGGGCGAATACATCATTGCAAGCGGCGGCAAGCGCATCCGCCCGGCGCTGGTCGTGCTCGCCGCGCGTGCCGCCGGGTATCAGGGCAGCGCTCATCACCTGTTGGCGGTGATCATCGAGTTCATTCACACCGCCACCCTGTTGCACGACGACGTGGTGGATGAATCCACGCTCCGCCGCGGGCGGGAAACCGCCAACAGCGTCTGGGGCAATGATGCCAGCGTGCTCACCGGCGACTTCCTCTACTCGCGCGCCTTCCAGTTGATGGTGGAGCTCGACTCGCCCGAGGTGATGAAGATACTGGCCGACGCCACCAACCGCATCGCCGAAGGCGAGGTCATGCAGTTGATGCATGCGCATGACCCGAACCTGAGCGAATCCGATTATCTGGAGGTGGTGGACCGCAAGACCGCCAGCCTGTTCGCCGCCGGCTGCCGTCTCGGCGCGCTGATCGCGGGGCGCACGCCGGCCGAATGCCAGGCGATGGCCGATTTCGGGCGCCATCTGGGCATCGCCTTCCAGGTGATCGACGACGCACTCGACTATGGCCATGGCGACGACAGCTACGGCAAGA
Source organism: Salinisphaera sp. SWV1 (assembly GCF_052044155.1). Classification (NCBI taxonomy): domain Bacteria; kingdom Pseudomonadati; phylum Pseudomonadota; class Gammaproteobacteria; order Salinisphaerales; family Salinisphaeraceae; genus Salinisphaera; species Salinisphaera sp. SWV1. The sequence continues at coordinate 151,022 of NZ_JBQDYE010000001.1, read as the reverse complement.
ATCTCGGCGATGACCTGTCAGAAGGCAAGACGACACTGCCGCTGATCTGCGCGCTGGCGCGCACGCCCGAGGCTGAAGCGGCGCCGCTGCGCCAGGCAATTCGGGACGCCAACCTGGGCGCGCTGGATTCGATTAAAAAAGCGATTGAATCCACCGATGCGATGACATACACTTTCGGCCGCGCCGACGAGGCAGCCAACGCAGCGATCGATTGCCTGGCCCCGTTCGAGTCGACGCAGTTCAAGGACGCCCTGATTCTGCTGGCCGAATTTTCGGTCCAGCGTCGGTCCTGACCGTCATCGGAGTATAGCTCAGCTTGGTAGAGCGCCACCTTCGGGAGGTGGAGGTCGTAGGTTCAAATCCTGCTACTCCGACCATCTTTTTTGTTCCCGCCTGACACCCCGACAACCGCGAATCGCGCGTGAACGCTCGGGCGCTGGCGGAGCGTAATCCCCCCGCCCCCGCGGTTTCGGGCGGCCACGACAACGACGCGACGCTGGACGCCGCGCCGCACCGCCTCAAGGCGAACCGTCGGCCTGCTCCGCCATCATCCGATCATAGCCTCGCGCGAGTTGCGCCTTCTCGTCGTCGTCGAGCACGCGACCGGCGACCTGAAAGATTTCCCGCTCCTCCTCGTCCAGGTGATGCGTGACCAGATCCTCGAGCTTCCGGGCGGAACTCAGCCATGCGGGCGAGCTGTAATCGGTCGCTTCGATCGCCGCCACCAGCTCGTCGATCTCGTGGTGCTCGGCCACGCTGTGGCGCGCTTTTTCCTGCGTCATATCGTGCTCCATCAGCGGATTGTAGAAGTACCGCTCCTCCGCGTTCTCGTGATGCACAAGCTCCGCCTTCACCGCGGCAAACAGGCCTTCCCGCTTGTCGGAGTCGCCGTGCGTCTCGCACAGCGCGGCCAGCAATCGGCGTTGCTTGTCATGGCTTTCGCGCAGCGCTTCGAAGATCGTTTTCACGTGGATTCTCGCTGTGAATTACAGCCCGACCATAGTTCATGGCACGCCATGAGGAAACCGCCTACAATCGACGCATCGGTTCACCCGTGTAATCTGACGTACTCGGCGGCCCGATCCAGCGGATCGACAGCTTTTGGTACGCGGTGCAACTATGCCGACAACCCAACGCACGACGCGCCAGACGACCCTTGGCGGCCTGGCGCGACAACTCGTCGAAGACGGCCTCATCGAGTACGAGGCGGCGCTTCGTATCCAGGCAGAAGCCCAGCGCAACGAAGAGTCGTTCGTGGCGCGGGCGGTGGCGACCCGGGCGCTTAGTGCGCCGGTCCTGGCACGGGCCCTGGCGCGCGCCTTCTCCATGCCGCTGCTGGATCTGCGCGCGGTGGATCTCGCCCATGCCCCGATCGACGCCGCCCCCGAGAGCCTGATCCGCAAGCACGGAGCGCTGCCCATTTTCCGGCGCGGCCGGACGTTGTATCTGGCGGTGGCGGATCCCACGAATTTGCAGGCGCTGGACGAATTCCGGTTCAATACCGGCCAGCAGATTGAAGCGGTACTGGTCGAGCAGGACAAGCTCGAACGCGCGATCGAATCGAACTTCAGCGCGCTCGACAGCGCGATGGCCGGCCTGGACGATGTCGCGCTCGACAATCTCTCAGCCGAGCAGGATGGCGGCGACAGCACCAGCTCCGATGCGCTCAAGGCCGACGCCGATGACGCGCCGGTGGTGCGTTTCGTGAACAAGGTGCTGCTGGATGCCATCAACCGCGGCGCTTCCGACATCCACTTCGAGCCCTACGAGCAACGCTACCGGGTACGCCAGCGCCAGGACGGCGTGCTGCGCGAGGTGGCCTCGCCCCCGGCCGCCATCGGCATGCGCCTGTCGGCACGGCTGAAGGTCATGGCGCGACTGGATCTGGCCGAACGACGCATCCCGCAGGACGGGCGTATCAAGCTCAACCTGTCGAAGAACCGATCCATTGATTTCCGTGTCTCGACCTGCCCGACGCTGCACGGCGAAAAGATCGTGTTGCGTATCCTCGATCCGGCCAGCGCGCAGATGGGAATCGAAGCGCTCGGTTACGAGGATTACCAGCGCGAAATCTTCGAGTCGACCATTCATAAGCCGTACGGCATGGTGCTGGTGACCGGCCCTACCGGCAGCGGCAAGACAGTGTCGCTCTATACCGCGCTCAATATCCTCAACACGGCGGACCGCAACATTTCCACCGCCGAGGATCCGGCGGAAATCAACCTGCCGGGCGTGAACCAGGTCAACGTACAGCCGCGCGTCGGGCTGACCTTCGCCGCCTGCCTGCGGGCTTTCCTGCGCCAGGATCCGGACGTCATCATGGTCGGCGAGATTCGCGACCTGGAGACGGCGGAAATTGCCATCAAGGCGGCCCAGACCGGACATATGGTGTTGTCGACGGTGCACACGAATGACGCGCCGCAGACCCTCACCCGCCTGATCAACATGGGCGTGCCCGCCTACAATATCGCCGCCTCGGTGACGCTGATCATCGCCCAACGCCTGGCCCGCCGGCTCTGCCCCCAGTGCAAGACCGCAGCGGAAATCCCGCCCGATGCGCTGATCGAGGAAGGCTTCTCGGCCGAGGAAATCGAGCATCTCACGATCTACGAAGCCAATCCGAAAGGTTGCGATCATTGTACCGACGGCTATCGTGGACGCGTGGGGATCTATCAGGTGATGCCGGTCACCGATGCCATCGGCCAGATCATCATGTCGGGCGGCCATGCCGACGATATCGAGAAACAGGCCGCCTCGGAGGGCGTGCTCAACCTTCGCCAGGCCGGCCTCAACAAGGTGCGCCACGGGGTCATCAGCCTGGCCGAACTCAACCGCGTTACGGTGGAATAGAGATCACGGCCCGTTGTCGCTGCCAACGGCGGCGTGGCAAGCCCGATCGCATCCCGCGCCCTCGCCGAATGGGGCCATTCGAACACACCGGGGGGACCGCCAAGCCTTGGCATGACGTGCCATCGCGAACCGGTCGGCACCCATGCCGCGTAACCGCAACCGAACCGGGGCATCGCGGTCGCACCGTGCGTAGACTGAAGGATTTGCGTCGCAACGCCGTGTGATGCAAAACCGCGCCGGCCGCCGGCCAGGCCGGCGCGGACAGTGGCGTAGGTCGGATGAGGTGCTTGCACCGTAATCCGACAGCCGGGCCTCGTAACCCGCCGGTTGAGCGTCGGATTAAGCGCTGCGCGCTGATCCGACCTGCCGTCAGGTCATTGTCTTTAAATTAATTCACTGCAAAAAAGAGCCTGCCCAGGCCCTCGTTGACCCAAGAGCGGTATAGCTGTCGCACTGCGCCCGCGCCGAGGTTCACCTGCCCGGCCTGCGCCGGACGTGGGCGGCCGCCCCGCCCGAAGCGGCGCGTCGCCCACGTCGCCCTTATCAGGCCTGCTCGGGCGTCTTCTCGCTCGACGAGACATCCAGATCGAGCTCATCGTTGACCACCCGGACCACCACGCGGCCGCCGTGGGCCAGTTCGCCGAACAGCAGTTCCTCGGCCAGCGGTTTCTTGATGTTCTCCTGAATCACGCGGCCCATCGGGCGTGCGCCCATCTTCTCATCGTAGCCGCGCGCAGCCAGCCAGGCTCTTGCCTCGGACTCGACCACCAGCTCCACACCGCGCTCTTCGAGCTGGGCCTCGAGCTGCAGCACGAACTTGTCGACCACACGCTCGATGATATCGCCCTTGAGCGGCGCGAACTGGATGATGGAGTCCAGACGGTTGCGGAACTCGGGCGAAAAGCCGCGACGGATCGCCTCCAGGCCATCCGTGCTGTTATCGGATGGATTGAAGCCGATACTGCGGCTGGCCATCTGCTCCGCGCCGGCGTTGGTCGTCATTACCAGGATGACGTTGCGGAAATCCGCCTGCCGGCCATTGTTATCGGTGAGCGTACCGTGGTCCATCACCTGCAGCAGCAGGTTGTAGATGTCCGGATGCGCCTTTTCGATCTCGTCCAGCAGAATCACCGAGTGCGGCTGCTTGTTGACCGCCTCGGTCAGCAGGCCGCCCTGGTCGTAGCCGACATAGCCCGGGGGCGCGCCGATCAGGCGCGACACGGTATGCCGCTCCATGTATTCCGACATGTCGAACCGGATCAGCTCCACGCCCAGATGCAGCGCGAGCTGACGTGTGACTTCGGTCTTGCCGACGCCGGTAGGCCCGGCGAACAGGAACGAGCCGATCGGCTTGTCGCGGTTATCCAGTCCCGAGCGTGACATCTTGATCGCGCTGGACAGCGAGTCCACGGCCTCGTCCTGGCCGAAGATGACCAGCTTGAGATCGCGATCGAGCGTGCTGAGCACGGCGCGGTCGTCGCGGGACACGGTCTTGGACGGAATCCGGGCGATCCGCGAGACCATTTCCTCAATATCCCGAACCTGCACCGTCTTGCGCCGCTTGGTCGACGGCCGCAGACGCAGACGCGCCCCCGCCTCGTCGATCAGGTCGATCGCCTTGTCGGGCAGATGCCGGTCGTTGATATGACGCGCCGACAACTCGGCCGCCGCCTCCAGCGCCGGGTTGGTGAAGCGCACCTGGTGGTGCTCCTCGAACCGGGTCTTGAGCCCCTTGAGGATCTGCACGGTGTCGGCCACGCTCGGCTCCGGCACATCCACCTTCTGGAACCGGCGCGCCAGCGCACGATCCTTCTCGAAGATGGTCCGGAACTCCTGATACGTGGTCGCGCCCATGCAGCGCAACTCGCCCGAAGCGAGCTTCGGCTTGAGCAGGTTCGAGGCATCCATCACGCCGCCCGAGGCCGCGCCGGCGCCGATCACGGTATGGATCTCGTCGATGAACAACACCGCACCTTTTTGCTTGCCGAGTTCGGCGAGCACACCTTTGAGGCGCTTCTCGAAATCGCCGCGGTACTTGGTGCCCGCGATCAGTGCGCCAAGGTCCAGCGCATAGATCACGCTCTTGGACAGAATATCCGGCACACGCCCTTCGACAACCATCCGCGCCAACCCTTCGGCGATCGCGGTCTTGCCGACGCCGGCCTCGCCTACCAGCAAGGGATTGTTCTTGCGCCGACGGCACAATGTCTGGATCACGCGCTCGATCTCGTGCTCGCGGCCGATCAGCGGGTCCACGTCGCCCTCGGCGGCCTTGCGGTTCAGATTGGTGGCGTACTGTTCCAGCGGCGACGCGCTCGACTCGCCGTTCTCGTCGCTCTGCGACTGGCCGGCGCTGCCGGCGTCACCGGATTCCTCGCCCGACTTATTGACGCCGTGCGAGACGAAATTGACCACGTCCAGGCGCGTGACGTCCTGTTCGCCCAACAGGTATACCGCGTGCGACTCCTGCTCGGAGAAGATCGCGATCAGCACATTGACCGCGGTGACCTCCTTCTTGCCGGACGACTGCACGTGATAGACCGCGCGCTGCAGCACGCGCTGGAAACCCAGCGTCGGCTGAACCTCGTGGTCTTCGCCGGCCGGCACGACCGGCACATGCGTGTCGATGTAATTCTTGAGTTCACGCTCGAGACGTTGAATGTCGGTGTTCACGGCCTCGAGCACCTCGATCACTGCCGGATTGTCCAGCAATGACATCAGCAAATGCTCGACGGTGAGCATTTCGTGATGCTGACGACGCGCAACCATGAAGGCGGCGTCGAGTGCAGTCTGCAGTTCTTGGCTGAGCATTTTGCGTCCCCGAACTTGGCGTTCGATTTAAACCTGCGGCGCGACGTGTCGGCCGTCCTTTCAGGCCTCTTCCATAGTACACAACAGCGGGTGCTGGTGTGCGCGTGCGTGGTCGTTGACCAGCTGCACCTTGGTCTCCGCGATCTGGGCGGTATAGGTGCCGGCCACGGCCTTTCCGCGTGTATGAACGGTCAGCATGATCTGTACCGCCTTGTCCCGGTCATGGGTGAAATAAGTCATCAGCACTTCGACCACGAATTCCATCGGCGTGTAGTCGTCGTTATGCATGACCACCTTATACAACGGCGGCTTCTTGGTCCTGGGCTTTTCGGGCGCGACCGCGGTACCGCCGTCTTCGTGCCCGATTTTCGGTTTGTCGGTATCAGTCATGTCGACCCCTGGTTTTCATTCGACGTGAAACGCGACGCGCGCCGGTGTCGCCGCCGATTGAAAGATAGAGAAAGACGGGTGGCATGGCGGCACCGAACACGCGGCATTCACGCCGGCCGTGCAGGCCATCTTCGATCCGATTATGCGATCCGCAACCATCAACGGCTACAGATATAGGGGCAGGAAGGCCGTGAATCAATCGCTCGATCAAGGATCCGGCCCGCACCCTCGAATCGCGCGAAATCCGGCCTATTCGCCGAGGTTATGCGCCAACTGCTGACGAATCCGGCGCGGCACGCCCTGCGCCACCTCGAGCCGCGCGACGCCGATCGCGCTGGCAAATGCCGTCGCGTCGGCATCGCCATGAGATTTGACCACGGTCGCCTGCAGCCCCACCAGCGTAGCGCCGTTGTACTGGCGTGGGTCGACACGGCTGCGAAACGCCCGAAGCACGGGCATGGCCAGAACCGCCGAGGCCTTGGTCAGCCAGTTGCGCGCGAACTCCTCACGCAGATACTGGGCGATCAGCTTGCCCAGGCCCTCGCTGGTCTTGAGCGCTACATTGCCGACGAAACCATCACAGACCACCACATCCACATCGCCGATATAGATATCGTCACCTTCGACAAAGCCGATGTAGTTCAGTCCGCTTGCCGCGAGCAGCCGGCCGGCGTCCTTGATCTGCTGATTGCCCTTGATTTCCTCGGCGCCGATGTTGAGCAACCCGACGCGCGGATGCTCGATCCCGTGCACCGCACTCGCAAGCACGGCGCCCATGACCGCGAACTGGAACAGCTGCTCGGGCGTGCTCTCGGCACTCGCGCCCAAATCCAGCATCAGGGTGTGCCCGTCGCGCGAGGGAATCGGCGAAATGATCGCCGGCCGATCGATGCCGGAGAGCGTCTTGAGTACGAACCGGGCAGTGGCCATCAGCGCGCCGGTATTGCCCGCCGATACGCAGGCATCGGCCTCACCGCTGTGCACCAGATTGACCGCCACGCGCATGGAGGAGTCTTTTTTCTGGCGCAACGCGCGCGCAGGCGACTCGCACATGTCGACGACCTCGCCGGCATGCACGACCTCGAGACGATCGAGCACGGCATCGCTTTTCTGACGCCGCCCGCGACCCGCGATCTGTGCCTCGAGCGCCGCCGCATCACCCACCAGTTTCAGCACGATGTCCTCGTGCCGACGCAGGCTGGCGATCGCCGCTTCGACGGCCACGGCACTGCCATGGTCGCCACTCATCGCGTCAACGGCGATACGAATCATGCCGGACACGTGATCGCCAGCGGTCGCTGCACTTGTTTCATCCCCTCGCCCCATGTTCAACGCGATACCGCGCAGCGCCCGTCACCCGGACGCCGCGCTATCGGCTGGATACGATGACGCGCGCGGAAAACTCTAGACGTCGTCGCCGGTCTCGACCACGCGCCGGCCACGGTAGAAACCGTCGCGGGTCACGTGGTGACGACGATGCGTCTCGCCCGTGGTCGGGTCGATCGACAGCGTCGGACGATCCATGCTCGCATGCGTGTTGCGACGCTTGTCACGCTTCGAACGGGATTTACGGTTTTGTTGGACGGCCATAGCACTGCCTTTGGGTTATCCGGATCGGGGTCTACCGCGGCTCATCGTCATCGCGCTTGAGCGATGCCAACGCCGCGAACGGGTTCGGTTTGTCTGGCGCCGGACTGTTCTCCGGCGCTTTCTGTTCGGTGTCGTAGGCCGCCCGGCATACCGGGCGGTCGCACTGCACGATCATCGGCAGCGCGAGCAGGAGTTCATCGTCGATCAGCGCATGCACATCCAGCATATCGCCTTCGCTCAGAATCGGCTCCCACTCGCGCGGCACGGCGGCCGCGGCCTCGTCACTTGCGACGACGATGCCCGCGACGTCGACATCCATCGCCTGGGCGGTGGGCTGCAGGCAACGCTGACACGGCAGCATGAGTGTCGTGCGCACTCGCCCGGTCAGCACCACCCGTCGCTGGTTATCCTCGTCGAGCAACAACGACGCCTCAACCGGCGCATCCGACGCCTCGGCCACGACGGCACGGGTCCGAGGCAACGCCGCCAACGACAAACGGCCGGTCAGGCGCGCCTTGTCGACCGCCCGGCGGCGATAGTCTATTCGCCGCGTCATTTGTTGCCCCGACGACATGGCGCGCGATAATAGGGTGCAAGCCGCCGCAAGTCAAAGCTTTTCGCCCGGGCGACCGGTCGTATCCGGCCGTGCGGTCGCTTGCTTTATGCTCGCTTGCGTCATTTTCAATCCCACACGCTCATGAGCGCGCATCGCCCCCACGTGATTCTGGCCTCCAGCTCGGTCTGGCGCCGCCAGCTGCTGCAACAGATCGGCCTGCCCTTCGAGGCCACCTCGCCCGATGTCGACGAGACCGCGCACGCCGGCGAGTCCGGCGACGCGCTGGCCTGCCGCCTGGCCCGGGCCAAGGCCGAGAAGGTGGCCGCCGACTGGCCCGAAGCGGTGGTCATCGGCAGCGACCAGGTTGCCGACGTCGATGGATACATTCTGGGCAAGCCGGGCACCGCCGCCCGCGCGCGCGAACAATTAAGGTGGCAGTCGGGCAAGCGCGTGCTCTTTCATACCGGGCTGTGCGTCTGCGCGCCGGCGTTCGCCGAGCCGCGCCTGCACCTCGAAACCGTGACCACCCGGTTTCGCGAGCTGGACGATGCCGAGATCGCGCGCTATGTGGCGGCCGAGGATGTCACCGCCACGGCCGGCAGCCTCAAGTCCGAAGGCCTCGGCATCACCCTGGTGGCGGCGATCGAATCCAGCGACCCCAGCGCCCTGGTGGGGTTGCCGCTGATCGGCCTGCGCCGGCTGCTCGCCGAGGCCGGGATTGCCCTGCCCTGACTCAGGGCGCCCCGGCTTTACCGGCGGCCAACCAGGCCGGCAACGCCCGTACATCCGCGATCACGTCGATGGCGCCCGCGCGGCGCAGGCGGATTTCATCGTGTACGCCGCAACGCACGGCGAGCCCGTCGATTCCCGCGGCGCGCGCCATCACCATGTCGTATTCGGTATCGCCGACCATCAGCGCCGCCTCCGGCTCGGTTGCCGTGCGCAGCAGGATATCGTCGATCATGTTGGGCGCCGGCTTGGGCACCGACTCATCCGCGCACCGGGTGATGCGAAACAGCCCCTTCGAATCGGTTGCGTGCATCGCGCGATCCAGCCCGCGCCGGTTCTTTCCGGTCGCCACGGCCAGCTCGATCCCCTGCTCGCCGAGATGAACCAGCGCCTCGCGCGCGCCCTCGAACAGTCGCGGGGCCGCGCGTGGCCAACCGTAGCGCTGGCGATACCGGCTGATGCGATCGCGCACCCGGACCGGATCCAGCTCGGGAAACAGTCGCCCCAACACCTCCTGGATACCGAGGCCGACGAGCTCGCGCATCTGGGCCGGCGTGCGCTCGGGCAGGCCGGTATCCTGAATCGCCTGCTGCAGGGTGCCGACAAGCTCGCCGGCCGAATCCATGAGCGTGCCGTCCCAGTCGAATATGATCAGCTGGTAATCGCGCGCCATCACGCTCGCCCCAGGCGGTCGAAGACCGCTGCCAGATCGGGCGCGAGCGGTGCCTCGAAGACATGCGGCCGCCCATCGAAATGCAGCCGTACCGAGGCCGCGTGCAGCGCCAGCCGCGCCAGGCCCCGATCACGCCAGCGACTGGCCCGCGCGTTCGGGCCGTACTTGTCGTCGGCGGCCACGGGATGACCGCAGTGCGCCGCGTGCACCCGGATCTGGTGCGTGCGGCCGGTCCGGATCTCGACGTCCATGCGCGTGGCGTCGGCATAGAACTCGGCCGGGGCGAAGCGCGACAGGCTGGCCCGTCCGCCGTCGTGATCGACCGTGACCACGCGCTCGCCGGCGCGCTCCACATCGCGCGACAGCGGCGCATCGACCTCGATCGTGCCGTGGGGCCACCGCCCCTCGACCAGAGCGATGTAGCGCTTGGTCGCCGACGCGTCGTTGAGGCCGGCCCGCAGATCGTCGAGCGCGGCGCGGGAACGCGCCACCAGCAGACAGCCGCTGGTCTGCCGGTCGAGGCGATGCACGAGCTCGAAATACTGGCCGGGGCGTGCGGCCCGCAGCACTTCGATCAACCCGAAGCGCAGGCCGCTGCCGGCATGCACGGCCAGCCCCGCCGGCTTGGCGAACACCAGATAATCGGCGGTTTCGGCCACGACCGCGGCGTTGACCTTGTCCATCAGCGCGTCGGGCGGCCGCCCCGGGTCGGCCTTGGGGGCCTGGTGGACCGGCGGAATACGCACATCGTCGGCTTCGACGAGCCGGGTCCCGGGCCTGGCCCGGCCCTTGTTCACGCGCACTTCACCGCTGCGAATGATTTTGTAAACGCGCGATTTCGGCACGTTTTTGAATTCACGCAGCAAAAAATTATCCAGCCGCATGCCGTCGTCGTTGGCATGCACCCGAACATGTCGTACTTGAGGCCGCTGCGTTGTCAGATTACACTCCCAAGGTCGCGCATACGCGGCACATCGGAAGTCGATGTAGCCAGCGAGCGCTGACCGACAGTTATTTCGAACACGCTGGTGCGTAACGGTTGAAAGCCTATCACGGCACGTTCGCTCAGCGGTTCCCGATTCTCGAGTTATCCATTCATCTTATGCGCTCCTGTCTGACCGCCGTAGTCCCCATTCTGCTTGCCGCGATGCTTGGCGAGTGTGCGCGGGGTACGTCGCGGTCGGCCGCGTGGCAACGCGTCCATACGCGCCGCGCCCGGGTCGCCAGTCGAGCGCGCCACTGGATCCCAATCCATGAAACGTATTTTGGTCAACGCCACCCAGCCGGAAGAGCTGCGGGTGGCCATCGTCGATGGACAGAAACTGCATGACCTCGACATCGAGGTCGGTTCTAGAGAACAACGCAAGGCCAATGTCTACAAGGGACGCGTAACCCGGGTCGAGCCCAGCCTGGAGGCCGCCTTCATCGATTACGGTGGCAATCGCCACGGGTTCCTGCCGCTCAAGGAAGTCGCCAAGTCCTACTACGAGAAAGCGGACGGCAACGGCCAGGGCAACGGCAAGGCGACGCTATCCGAAGGCCAGGAAGTCATTGTCCAGGTCGAGAAGGAGGAACGCGGCAACAAGGGGGCCGCGCTCACCACCTACATCAGCCTCGCCGGGCGCTATCTGGTGCTCATGCCGAACAACCCGCGGGCGGGCGGCGTGTCCCGTCGCATCGAGGGCGAGGAGCGTAACGAGCTGCGCGAAGCACTCAACGAAGTCCAGGTGCCCGAGGGCATGGGCGTGATCGTGCGCACCGCCGGGGTCGGCCGCTGCGCCGAGGAACTGCAGTGGGATCTGGACTATCTCGCGCACGTCTGGAAAGCGATCAACGATGCGGCGGACGCGCGCAAGGCGCCGTTCCTGATCTACCAGGAATCCAACGTCATCATCCGCGCGCTGCGCGATTACCTGCGCGATGATATCGGCGAGGTCGTCATCGACCAGCCCGAGGTCTACGAGACCGGGCGCGAGTTCATGCAGCAGGTCATGCCGCACGCCCTGAACAAGCTCAAGCAATACACCGATGAAACGCCGCTGTTCTCGCGTTTCCAGGTCGAGTCGCAGATCGAATCCGCCTTCGAGCGCGAGGTCACCCTGCCCTCCGGCGGTTCGATCGTAATCGATCACACCGAAGCCATGACCTCGGTCGACATCAACTCGGCACGCGCCACCAAGGGCGCCGGCATCGAGGAAACGGCCTTCAACACCAACGTCGAGGCGGCCGAGGAAGTCGCGCGTCAGCTGCGCATTCGCGATCTCGGCGGCCTGGTGGTGATCGATTTCATCGACATGGAGAGCGCGAAGAACCAGCGCGAAGTCGAGAATCGCCTCAAGCAGGCGGCCAAGGCCGATCGCGCGCGCGTCCAGATCGGGCGGATATCGCGCTTCGGCCTGCTGGAGATGTCGCGCCAGCGGCTCAAGCCGTCGCTGTCCGAATACTCCAGCCAGGTCTGCCCGCGCTGCCTCGGCCGCGGCTCGATCCGCAGCGTCGAATCGCTGTCGCTGTCGATCCTCCGCTTGCTGGAAGAGGAGGCGATGAAGCCGGGTACGGGCCGCGTGATCGTGCAGTTGCCGATCCCGGTCGCGAGCTTCCTGCTCAACGAAAAGCGCAGCGATCTGGCGGACGTCGAACGGCGCGCCAAGACCCGGATCACGCTGGTTCCCAACAACGAACTCGAAACGCCGCACTACGAGATCCGGCGCGTCCGCGGCGACCAGCTCACCGAAGAAGACAACAACGCCGCCAGCTACAAGATCGACACCCAGGTCGATATCGAAAAACCGGCGGAGCCCGATCACCAGGCCAGTACGCGCAAGGCCCGCGAGGAGCCCGCGGTCAAGCGCGTCGCCCGTCCCGATGCGCCGGTCATCGAGCGCAGCGAGCCCGCCAGCACCACCGCCGGCGCCAGCACCACCGCCGGCGCCAGCACCCCGCCGCCGGCGGCAACACCCGAGCCGGCCGCCACCATGACCCCATGGCAGCAGCTCTGGGACGCGCTTCGGCGCATCTTCAGCGGCGAGGCCGATCTCGGCGCCTCAGGCTCGGGCCCGGCCAGCCGCGAGACAACCACGCAGAAAACCGAACACGACCAGCGCCGCCGCGGCGCGGACGCGAAGTCCGGCGACGAGTCGGCCGGCCGGCGCGCGGAATCCGGCGACGGCAACGCGAAGACAAATGCGCGCGGCGACAAGTCGCGGAATGACGACAACAACCGCGGCACCGGCAACAGCCGGAGTGGCAACAGCCGGAATGGCAATCGTCGGCGTGGCGGGCGCAACCGCAGTCGCGACGAGGACAGCAACGGCCAGTCGTCGAAGCAGAGTCCGGGCCAGAATGCGGACAAGGCGGCGCCGAAGCAGGACGCCGGGAAGTCCGACAAACCGGCCGAGGACACGGCCCAGAGCAACCGCGACAAGGCCGCCGCGGCACGCAAGGACGCCGACAATTCACGCAGCAAGGCCGCCGAAGCGCAGGCCAAACAGTCCGCGCAGGGCAACAAGCGCGCGGACAATAGCGCGAGCCGCAAGCCGGAGCCGAAGACCGACGACGCCGATCAGGCCAGCGACGAGCCGAACCGGACGAACAACGACGCATCGGGCGCCGATGACAACACCGGATCGGGCGAAGCCAAGCGCGGCCGGCGCCGTCGGCGCGGCGGCCGCGGCCGGCGCGGTGGCCGCAAGCGCGGTGGCGGCACGGACAACGACACCGACGAACAGAAGGCGGCCACGACGAGCGATACCGCTAACGGCGCGGCAAGCACCGAAGACGAGGCGTCGGGCGCGGATCAGCACGCGCAGGCCGCGCAGACCCGGCCCCGTTCCGACGCAGGCGAAGCCGAGATGGCCGGGGGCGACGACGACAACACGCCCGCGGCAGACCGGAAGGCCGAGGGATCGGCGGATACGTCTTCGAAACGAAACCGGGGCGATGCCCAGGCCAGTGAGGACAGGCCGGATCGGGGTGCCGATGGCCAGAACGGCACAAAACGCCAGCCCAGGGCGACGCTTCCCGAAGTCGAGGACAAGCCCTGGTCGGCCGTGACCGCGAGCGATAACGCCCGCAGCGCCAGCCAGAATGACAACGACACCCCCGCGGCACCGAAAACCGAACCCGAGGGTGGCAAGCCGGACAAGCCCAAACGCCGCCGGCGGGCCAAGGCTTCGAGCGCCGCCGATACGGCGGACGCTACCCCGGGCGAAGACGCGCCGAGCGCGCCGGCCGCCGGCCAGGACGACGGCACGACGGCGGATTCGAGCGAGATTGCCGACAAGCCACGCAAGAGCAAGCCGAAACGTCGGCGTTCGACCGCCAGCAAGGCGGCCGCCAGTGAGGACACGGATGGCCAGGCCGCCGCGCCGGCCGAGCCGAACAAGACGCCGCAGGAAGCGCCGGCTGCCAGCGCCGAGGAGTCGGCCGCCGTGTCCGAGTCGGGCGAGGCCGCCGGCAAACCGGTCGACACCCCGGCCACGGCCGCCACGCCGGACGCGTCGAGCGCTTCGCAGACCCCGTCGGCACGCGTTGATGACGTGACGCCGGCCACGAACGCCCACGAGGTGAAAGCAGACGAAGCCGGGCATGCGTCCGACACCGCGTCGCCGACCGGCGCTACGCAACCGGGCAACGATGAGCGCGCCCGCCTGCAGCAGGTCGAAACCAGTGCGGCGGCGACATCGCAGCCCGAGACCGAAGACCGCGTCGCCGACGCATCGACCGAGGCGGCGCACGATGAGGCCGCGACCGCGTCGGCCGACGACGAACCGGTTGCCGCCGCTGCCACGCGCGTCGCGGCATCGGCGGTCGTTGAGGCGGCGTCCCCCGCCGAGCCCGAACTGACGCAGGTGGAAACGCGTTCCGAGCAGGCGCCGCACGCCGCGCACGGAGCCGATACCGAAGCCGGGACCACGACGCAGGACGGCGAGAAAACCCAGCCGGACGATACCCCGGCCGCGTCTGCGGACAAGGCAGACGAAAGCCCGGAAAAGCCCCGCTGATCGCGGGGCAGATGGCCGTTGCATCGGTTCGCGCCCGGCATCGGGCCTGCCTTGTCGTGCCGCGTGCCGCGCGCGGCACGGCAAGGCACCGACACCAGACGATGAATTGACGTAACGAGACATAGCACGCAGCCGGCCCCTTGAGCGCCTGTTTCAATAGCGGCAAGCGCGGGCCGGTTGCCCGGTCGGGCTCAGCGTGCGACGAGACGCCCGCTGATATCGACGATCAGCCCCTCGATACAGGTTTCGATCATGTTCAGTACACGATCGAATCCACCCGCGCCGCCGTAATACGGGTCGCCCACGGGCTGGCCCCGGTATTCGGCGCTGAAGTCGCCGAGCAGGACGATTCTGTCCAGCAATTCGCGACGACCATCGGCCATGGCCCGAAGATCGGCCCGATTGCTCTCATCCATGGCAATCACATAATCGAAGGCCGCCAGATCGACCGGCGATACCTGCCGCCCGCGCAGGCGGCTGAGATCGTAGCCGCGGGCAGCGGCCGCCGCCATGGCGCGCCGATCCGGCGGCTCCCCCACGTGCCACGGCCCGGTGCCGGCGGAATCCACCACCACACGCCCGGCCAGACCCGCCGCGTCGAGGCGGCGTCTCATGATGCCTTCGGCCGTGGGCGATCGGCAGATATTGCCGAGGCACACGAACAGGACACGCATTTCGGCGTTGTTCTCGAGCCCGCTCATGCGCCCTGCATCCGCTGTGTCACGAGGGCGAGATCGGCTTCGGTGTCGACCCCGGGCCCCGGCAGGGCCACGGCATCAACCAATGCGATCGGCAGCCCGATATCGAAGGCGCGCAGCTGCTCCAGCGATTCATGGCGCTCGAGAAAACCGGGCGCGGTGGCGGCGAAGGTCCGCAGGGCGTCGACCCGGTAGGCGTAGATGCCGAGATGGCGCTGGGCCGCGCCCTCGAAGGCGGTGTTGCCGCTGTCGCGGTGATAGGGAATCGGCGCCCGGCTGAAATACAGCGCGCGTCCTCTCGCGGCCACCACCTTCACGATGTTCGGGTTGCGAAAATCCTCGGCGCTGGCAATCGGCGTCGCGGCCGTGGCCATCGCGGCGCCGGGATCGTCGTGCAGCGCCTGTGCCACCTGATCGATCAAGGCAGGCGGCATCATGGGCTCATCCGCCTGCACATTGACCACGATCGCGTCGGCCGCCCACTGCGCCCCTGCCACCACCTCCGCGATGCGATCACTCCCACAGCTGTGCTCCGGGCGCGTCATGACCG
This sequence comes from Salinisphaera sp. SWV1, assembly GCF_052044155.1. Classification (NCBI taxonomy): domain Bacteria; kingdom Pseudomonadati; phylum Pseudomonadota; class Gammaproteobacteria; order Salinisphaerales; family Salinisphaeraceae; genus Salinisphaera; species Salinisphaera sp. SWV1. The sequence goes on along the minus strand of NZ_JBQDYE010000001.1, from coordinate 135,175 downwards.
CCCGCGCGCCGGCCCGCTCGACCGCCGCCGCGATTTCCGCCGAATCGGTCGCCACGATCACCGAAGCCGCGGAACTCGCCGACGCGGCCCGACAGACGTGCTCGACCATCGGCCGGCCCGCGATCTCGCGCAGCACCTTGCCCGGAAGACGCGTACTGGCCAGTCGGGCCGGAATGACGACGTGAAAATTCATTCGTGCTCCTGCATGGGAACGATGCGCCGCAGTAACGCATCGATGTCGTTCGTACAATCCGGCGACAAGCGCGTGGTGACCGGCACGGCCCAGAGGTCGCGGTCGCCGAAGCGCGTGCATTTCACCGCATCCTTTTCGGTCATCAAGACGGGCCGATCGTCGCCGAACGCGAGATCGGCGCGCCGGTAACGATGGTGATCGGGTGCGGCATGCCGAATCACGTCGAGACCGGCGGCTTCGAGCATATCGAAAAATCGCGCCGGCTCGCCGATGCCGGCCACGGCATGCACCGTCGTGCCGCGAAAGCTCTCCAGCGCCGCCATCCGGCCATCGCGCAGCGAACGCGCCCGGCCCGGCTCGAGCCAGAAATCGCGACCCGCGCCCTGGACACACTCCAGATCGACCCGAGCCAGACGGCTTGTCGGCTCGCGCAGGGGCCCGGCCGGCAGCAGCCAGCCGTTACCATAGCCGCGGCGCGCGTCCCGCACGGCGATCTCGGCGTCGCGCGCCAGCCGATAGTGCTGCAAGCCATCGTCGGCAATGACCAGGTCGACATCGTGCCCGGCGATCAGATGCCGCGCCGCGGCCACCCGGTCCGGATCGACCACCACCGGGATGCCGGCGCGCTGTGCAATCAGGACCGGCTCGTCGCCGCCCTCGGCGGGTCGCGTGTCGGCGCGTACCGTCAGCGGATAATGCGCGGCGTGCCCGCCATAGCCGCGCGCGACCAGCCCGGGGCGCAGCCCGAGCGCGCGCGCGCGTGCAATGACGGCCAGTGTGAGCGGCGTCTTGCCGCTGCCGCCGACGCTGATGTTGCCCACCACGAGCACCGGCCGCGCCACGCGTTGCGCGGCCCGCCAGCCCCGCCGGTACGCCATCCGGCGGCCGGCCACGATCATGCCGTAGAGTACGGCCAGCGGCACCAGCGCCCAGGGCGCATGCGCACCATACCAGCGCCGCTCGATCGCTACCGACCACCGCGATCGGCTCACGCCCCGTCCGGACGTGCGAACTGGATGTCGTGCAGGCCCCGATAATGACCGGCATGCGCCATCAGTTCCGCGTGGCTGCCCTGCTCGACCACCCGGCCATCGTGCATCACCACGATGCGGTCGGCATCCTGGATGGTCGACAGGCGATGCGCGATCACCAGGGTGGTGCGATCGCGCATGAGGTTGTCGAGCCCCTTCTGGATCGCCTTCTCCGACTCCGTGTCCAGGGCCGAGGTGGCTTCGTCGAGGATCAGGATCGGGGCATTCTTGAGCAGCGCGCGCGCGATCGCCACACGCTGCCGCTGGCCGCCGGAGAGCATCAGGCCGTTCTGCCCCACAAGCGTGTCGTAGCCCGCGGGCAGTGATTCGATGAAGTCAGCCGCGTAGGCGCGACGCGCGGCGTCTTCGATCATCCCGCGCCGGGTGTCGCCGAGCGCGCCGTAGGCGATGTTGGCGGCAATCGTGTCGTTGAACAACACCACGTTCTGGTCGACCAGGCTGATCTGGCGCCGCAAGTCGGCCAGCCGGTAGTCCGCAATGGGCACATCGTCGAGTGCGATCCGCCCCGTCTGGATATCGTAGAAGCGCGGCAGCAACGACAGCAGCGTCGACTTGCCGCTACCCGAGCGGCCCACGAACGCCACCGTCTGCCCCGGTTCCACATGGAAGCTGATGTCGTCCAGCACGTCGTGATCACCGCCCGGATAACGAAATGATACATTCGCCACATCGATCCGGCCCGCGGCGCGCGCCAGGCGGCGCGTGCCGCGGTCGGGCTCGCCCGGCTCGTCGATCAATTCGAAAATCGCACCCGCGGCCGCCATCCCCGCCTGAATCGTGGCATTGACCCCGGTGAGGCGCTTGATCGGGCCCATCGTCCCCATCATGGCGCCGAAGAAGGTGGCCAGATCGCCCGGCGTCATCACGCCGCCGCCGGTGTTGTGCACCGCCACCGCGACCACGAACGCAATGGCAATGGCCGCAATGAACTGAATCACCGGTATGCTCGCCGCGCTCGTGGTGGCCTTGCGCATCGACACCTGCCGATTGCGGCGGTTGACCCGCTCGAACGCATCGCGCTCCTGGTCCTCGCCACCGAAGACCTTGACCACGCGCTGGCCGGTCAGCGCCTCCTCGCTGATGTGCGTGATGTCGCCCATCGACTGCTGAATGGTGGCGCTGTAGCGCCGGAATCGCCTCGACACATGATTGACGATCAACGCAATGATCGGGCCCACCAGGAGCGTGATCAGCGCCAGCGACCAGTTGACCCAGAACATCAGCAGCGTGAACCCCACGATGCGCAGGGTGTCCTGGATGACGATGGTGATCGCGCTGGTGGCCGCCCCGGAGATCTGGCTCGTGTAATACGTCAGCATCGCCGTCGTGCGGCCGGTGGTATGACGGTCGAAGAAACTCGCCGGCAGGCGCAGGAACTTCTCGAACACGTCCGAGCGCACGTTGTAGACCACGTGGTTGGCGACCCAGGCCATGCAATAACTGGCCACGAAGCCGGCGATGCCGCGACCGACGAACAGGCCCAGGATGAAGACCGGGATCCAGCGGATCATCCACGGATCGCGATGCACGATGCTGCCGTCCAGCAGCGGCTTGAGGATATAGATCAGGGCCGTGTCGGCACCGGCGTACACCGCCATGCCGGCGCCCGCGAAAGCCAGCCAGTGCTTGTAGCGCCAGGTGTAGCGCAGCAGACGAGGATAGATTTCCCCGATCGGCATATCGGTTTCGATGCTGTTGCGCGCCAACTGGACTGCTCCCTGTCGCCCCGGCTCGCGGCAGCCGGCTGGCTCGGACGAGCCGCTGCATGGCTCGCCATGGCCGCTCCCACGGCCGCTGCCGTGAACGCGCATGATAATCATGCAGTTGCCGAGGGGCTACCCGCCGGGCCGCGGCTGCTGCCAGAAACGACGGTGCTGCCAGCGCCAACGCGTCACCCGCGGCGCATGCGGCGCCGGCCACGCCACCTCCAGCGCCCCGGCGGTCGCGGTATTGAACAGCTCGATGCCGCGCGCTCGATAGCGGGACACCACCGCCGGCCGCGGGAACCCCCAGCGGTTGTGCCAGCCGGCGGATACCAGCGCCACCGCCGGGTCCACTGCGTTGATGAATGCCGGCGAAGACGAGGTCGTGCTGCCATGGTGCGGCACCACCAGGACATCGCTCGCGATCGCTTCGCCTTCCCGCTCCAGCAGCGCCCGCTCGCCCGGGGCCTCGATGTCGCCGGTCATGAGCACACTCGCGCCCGGCGCATGAATCCGCAGCACACAGGAATACTCATTGCTGTCATGTGCGTCGGCGGCTTCGGCCTCGCTGGGATAGCGCAGGTCGAAATCCACACCGTCCCACCGCCAATGCTGACCGGCGCGGCACGGATCCCCGCTGTGCGCGCCCTGGCGATGCAATACCTCAGCCTGCGCCATGACCGCCGCTGCGCCGCCGACATGATCCATGTCGCCGTGGCTGATCAGCAGCCGGTCGATTTCAAGCCGCCCGACCTGGCGCAAATACGGCAGCACGATCATGGCGCCGGCATCGAAACCTGTGCGGTACGCCGGTCCCGCGTCGAACACCAGCGTGTGATGCGCGGTGCGAACCACACTCGCCAGCCCCTGTCCGACATCGAGCACGGTCAGGCGAAAACGGCCGGGCGCGATGGCCTGACCGGACGGGCGCCAACCAATGACCGCCGGCAGAATGAGCATTGCGCCGAGCGCACGAATTCGCCACGGCACCGGCACGGCCGCCAGCAACAGGGCAGTGATGGCAAGGACGAGCGCCAGCCCGCCCGGCAGCACGTGATGGAATGACGCCAGCGGCCATTGCGCCGCCCATTCCAGACCCGGCCACAGCGCGGCCAGCGCCGCGGCGATCTTGGCCAGCAACCAGCCGCCCGCACCGGCCGGCGCCACCAGCGCGGCGACCCCGCCCAAGAGCACGAGCGGTACCGCGAGGCTGGCCGCCGGGATCAGGAGCGCGTTGACCAGCGGCGCCACCAGCGACGCCTGGCCAAAGAACCAGAGCGTGAGCGGCATCAGCACGGCCACCAGACCGAGCTGGAAGTACAGCGCCTTGCGCCACCAGGCCCCGTCCACCAGGGTCGCGATCCAGATCAACCATGCGACCGCCGCAAACGACAGCCAGAACCCGGGCGCGATCACCGAGGCCGGATGCCACAGCACCACGATCAACGCCGCCCAGGCCAGCGCCCGGCTGGCGCCGATATCGCGTTCGGCCACCACCGCAGCCAACAATACGGCCGCCATGATCACCGCGCGCTGGGTGGGCAGCGCCCAGCCGGCCAGCGCGGCATAGCCGACGGCCCCGGCCATTGCCACCACGGCGGCCACACGCCGCGCCTGCCGCGCCGCGGGCGTACGCAGCGTCAGCCAGCGGGCGACGGCAAACAACAGGCCCGCGATCAGGCCGATATGCAGGCCCGATATCGCCACCAGATGCGTGGTGCCGGTGGCGCGCAGCGTCGCCCACTGGGCATCGGTGATGTGTTGCCGCACGCCCAGCGACAACGCCTCGATCAGGCCGCGCATGGGCCGCTGTTGCAGGATGGGCGCGAGGCGTTGCAGCGCAGCATGGCGCAGTCGATCGATGCTCCAGACCGGTGCCGCATGGCATGCGGCGGAATCGCGGACATAGCCGGTGGCGTCGATCCCCTGGCGCCAGAGCCAGGCGCTGTAGTCGAAACCGCCCGGGTTGGCCGAGCCGTGCGGCGTCGACAGCTTGGCCCGGACATGCAGGCAATCGCCGGGGGCCAGCGCCGGCGGCTTGCCGTACCACGACAGGCGCAGCCGCCGGGCCGGGTTGCTCGTCGCCATCTCGAAGCGTGTGCGATAACGCCCGGCCTCCGGTAGACCGACCACATGACCGGTCAACCACACGATCTCGCCATCGGCCGCCGCCGGCAGGCGATCGGCCATGGCGTGGTGCGCCTGAATCAGGCTCCAGGCCGCCATCGTGCCGACGACGGCCAATAATGCGCGGCCGGGGAACCGGGCCATACAAAGCAGCAGCGGGGCCAGCAACCAGGCCGGGCTGGGCAGTTCGGGCAGTTGATACACGGCCGTGACGGCCGCCACGCCGGCGACGGCGATCAGCCGGACATCGTCGAACACGGCAAACCACGCCAGCGAGCCGGTCGGCCCATGGCCCATCACTTCCCCCTAGTGTCCTGTCACGGGTATTTTGCCGTATTCAGAACGCCTGTGCGGGCCCAGCACAAGGCGCGCGACTGCGCCATAGCGTGCCTATGGCAAAGGAGTGCAACGCGGTGATGGGCGCGCACAGGCGTTCCCTTCGGGATATCGGGTGCGGGGCGAGGCGGTGCGCGCCCGTGGACGGCGTTGCGCCGTTTGGCCAGGGGGATGCCCTGGCCGGCGCGGCGCGCCTTGCCACGAACGCGCGCCGCCTCGCTGAATGCGACAAAATACCCGTGACAGGACACTAGCCGCTGCGCGGCCGTTCCGGGATCGAGACTAGCGCGACGCCGCGGTCGGTACCAGCCGGGACGGCACCGAACGGCGCATGGACCGGGCCGCCCGAGTGGGTCAGACCGCGGCGATCACACCAACTCGGAAAGCTCGGCGGGGGCCAGGTGACCATCGGTGAGCGTCCAGATCTGGTCCATGCGCTGGGCCAGCTGCCGATCGTGGGTCACCATGACCAGACTGGTGTCGAGATCGGCGTTCAGCTCAAGCATCAGATCGAACACGCTCGCCGCCGTGCGGTGATCCAGATTGCCGGTCGGCTCATCGGCCAGGATACAGGCGGGCTGGGTCACCAGCGCCCGCGCCACGGCCGCGCGCTGGCGTTCACCGCCGGACAGTTCGGTCGGCTTGTGCTCCAGCCGCGCGCCGAGACCCACCTTCTCCAGCAGCTCACGTGCACGGGTCAGCGCCGGGCCATTCGGTCCACGGCGGAGCATCAGCGGCATGGCCACGTTTTCCACCGTGGTCAGTTCCGGCAGCAGATGATGGAACTGATAGATGAATCCCAGTTTCTCGTTGCGCAGGCGGCCACGAGCGGCATCGGACAGGCGCGTCATGTCCTGGCCGGCGATATGCACAGTGCCGGTGGTGGGCACGTCGAGCCCGCCGAGCAAATGCAGCAACGTGGACTTGCCCGAGCCCGAGGCGCCGATGACCGCGATACGCGCGCCGGGCGCGACATCCAGATCCACACCGTCGAGCACCGTGATCGGCTCGCGCACTTCGGTGAAGGTCTTGCTCAGGCGGCTCGCCGAGAGCACGAAATCCGCAGGGTTGTCACTCATAGCGCAGCGCCTCCGCCGGCTGCACGCGCGCCGCCCGCCAGGCCGGATACAACGTGGACAGGAACGACAGCACGAGCGACAGACACGAGATGCGGATCACGTCCGCCTCGTGCAGCTCGCCCTTGAGCTGGCTGATGTAGTAGACATCGGCCGACAGCAGGTTAGTGTGCAGCACCTTCTCCACGAACGGCACGATATCGACCATGTAGATCGACAGCAGCACGCCGAGGACGACGCCGATCGCGGTGCCGATCACCCCGATCAGCATGCCCTGGACCATGAAGATCGCCATCACCGATTTCGGTTTCATGCCCAGCGTGCGCAGGATCGCGATATCACCCTGCTTGTCGGTGACCACCATCACCAGCATGGACACGATATTGAACGCCGCCACCGCGATGATCAGCGAGAGAATGATGAACATCATCGTCTTCTCGGTCGCGATGGCGTGGAAGAAGTTCGCATTCTGCTGGGTCCAGTCGGTCACGCGATAGCGATACGGCAGGATTTGCGACAGCCGATGCGAGACCTGCGGCGCCTTGAACATGTCCTTGAGCCGCAGCCGCAGCCCGGTCACGCCGTCGCCCATGTGATAGAGCGTCTGGGCGTCCTTCATCGAGATCAGGACCATGCCACTGTCGTATTCGTACATGCCGACGGAAAAAATGCCGGAGACATGAAACCGCCGGAAGCGCGGCACGATGCCGGCCGGCGTGACGTTGGCCTCGGGGATGAGCAGATCGACATTGTCGCCCACACCCACACCGAGCTGATTGGCCAGATCGACACCCAGAATGATGTTGTAAGTGCCGCCCTGCAGCGAATCGAACGATCCCGCCACCATATGACTGGCCACATCCGAGACATCCTTCTCGCGCTTGGGCACCACGCCGCGAATCAGCGTGCCGGAGATCGAACGGCCACTGCGCACCATGCCCTGGCCGGAGACATACGGCGCCGAGGCCACCAGCTGCGGCGTCCGCTTGTCGACCTGCTTGCGCAGATCCTGCCAGCCCTGCAGCGCGCCGTTGTTGGCCTGGATCTCGACGTGCGCGGCCATGCCGAGGATGCGATTGCGCAGCTCCGACTCGAACCCGTTCATCACCGACAACACGGTGATCAGCAGCATCACGGCGAGCGCGATCCCGCCCATCGATATCGACGAGATGAACGATATAAAATGATTGCGCCGCTTGGCGCGCGTGTAGCGCAGGCCCAGCGCCAGTTCGAGTGGTCTAAACATGGCCGCGCATTAAATCACACAGACAACGATCGGCACAGCCGCGCATCGCGTGCTCCGGTGGTGGGAAAAGCATGGACATACCGCGAGGAACATTTCGCACCCGATGGCTTCAGATCGCGATTCTCTATGTTTTGACCGCAACCGCCACGGGCGCATCCTTCGCCGCAGACTATGCCAGCCCGGAAGACGGCACGACGAACACAACCCAGTCCGGACGCGCACAGCCCCGCCGTCCCGTCGCGCCGCGCGCTTCGGCCGCGCCCGCTTACGGCGACCTGCCGCACCGCGGCCAGACCATGGCGGCGGTCCGCGCCCGATTCGGGCCGCCGCGCTCACGCCGCGGCCCGGTCGGGCGTCCGCCGATCACGCGCTGGAACTACCACCGCTACCATGTCTACTTCGAAGACAACCGCGTGATCCATACCGTGATACCGAACCACCCCGAACCGCTGTACCACGTCGATCAGCTCCAGGCCGTCCGGCCGTGACGGCGCGCCACCTACCCGCCGAATGGGCGCCGCAAGGCGCCACCCTGCTGGTCTGGCCGCGCGCGAACGGCGACTGGGGCGACGGCGTGACGGCCGCGCGCGACACCGTTGCGGCGATGGCCAGCGCCCTGCTTCGTTTCCAGCCCGTGGTCCTGGTGGCGCCGGACGACGACTGCGCGGCTGATATCCGGGCGCGCAGCCGTCATGACGACGCGCCGCTCGCCGGCATCCGGATCGCGACCTGCCCCGCCGACGATATCTGGGCACGCGACACCGGCCCGGTCACCGTGCACGAGGCCGGCCGGCGCCGATTCGTGGATTTCCGCTTCGACGGCTGGGGCGGCAAGTTCGAAGCCGCGCGTGACGATGCGCTCACGGCTGCGCTGTATGCCGATGGCGCGCTCGGGCCCGGCGACCCCGAACACCACACCGCCGTGCTCGAAGGCGGCAGCATCGAATCCAATGGCCGCGGCACGATCCTGACCACCGAGCGCTGCCTGCTCGCCGGTGAGCGCAACGCCGGCTTCACGCGGGCCGACGCCGAACGGCTGCTCGCGCGTACCCTGGGCGCCCGCACCATCCACTGGCTCGCCCACGGCAACCTCATCGGCGACGACACCGACGGCCACATCGACACCCTGGCCCGCTTCGTCGCCCCCGACACCATCGTGCATCAGGGCTGCGCCGATCCGGCCGACGCACACCACGCCGATCTCGCGGCCATGGCCGGCGAACTCGCGGCGCTGCGCGACGCCAACGGCGCCCCTTACAAACTGATCGAGTTGCCGCTGCCCGCGCCCCGATACGACCCGGAGGACGGCCATCGACTACCCGCCGGCTACGCCAACTTCCTGATCGCCAACGGCTGCGTGCTGGTGCCGGCTTTCGATGACCCGGCCGACGCCGAGGCGGCGGCGATCATCGGTCACTGCTTTCCCGATCGAGAGATCATCCGCATCGACAGCCGTGCATTGATCCGCCAGCATGGCGGGCTGCACTGTGCGGCCATGCAGATCCCCGCCGAGCCCGACCATGCCTGATGCCCGCAACCTGACCGTCGCCGTGGCCCAGTACGCCTGCACCGACGACGTCGAGACCAATCTCGCCACGGCCGAGCGCTACATCGCCGAGGCCGCTCGCGGCGGCGCCCGTCTGGTGCTGCTGCCCGAGCTGCACAACACGCCGTATTTCTGTCAGCGCGAGGATCCGGCGATCTTCGATTACGCCGAGCCCATCCCGGGCCCGTCCAGCCAGCGTCTGGCGGCGGCGGCGGAAAAGGCGGGCGTGGTGGTGGTGGCCTCACTGTTCGAGCGGCGCGCGCCCGGGCTGTATCACAACACCGCCGTGGTGCTCGACGCCGACGGCCGGCTGGCCGGGCGCTATCGCAAGATGCATATCCCGGACGACCCGGAATACTACGAAAAATACTATTTCACGCCGGGCGATCTCGGCTTCACGCCGATCGACACCTCGATCGGCCGGCTGGGTGTTCTCGTCTGCTGGGACCAGTGGTATCCGGAGGCAGCGCGGCTGATGGCGCTCGCCGGCGCCGAGCTGCTGATCTATCCTTCCGCGATCGGCTGGGATGACGCCACCGACGACGCCGCCGAGCAGGCGCGTCAGCTCGGCGCCTGGCAGGGCGTGCAACGCGGCCATGCCATCGCCAACCACCTGCCGGTGGTGACCTCCAACCGGGTGGGCGTGGAAGGCGATAACGGCACCGAGATCCGTTTCTGGGGCCACAGTTTCGTATTCGGGCCACAGGGCGAGACGCGGGCCGAGGCCGGCGAAATGCCCGAACTACTGATCGCCGACCTCGACCTGCATCACACCGAGACGCTGCGGCGTATCTGGCCGTTCTTCCGTGACCGCCGCATCGATGCCTTCGGCGACCTGACCCGGCGCTTTCGTGACTGACCGGGTCGCGGCTCGCCGCGACATTCGCCCCTATGCAATAATCCGCGCCCTCTCATGGTAGCCAGCACACCTCAAATCGCCGCGCCCAGCCCGCTGTCGCCGCCGGCGCTCGTCCCCGGCGCGGCCGCGCGCTGGAGTCGGCTCGCGGGCGCGGCCAGCGCGCTGGCCCTGGCCTCGGTCGCCGCCCAGCGACCGGGGCTGACCGTGGCCGTGGTCGCCGACGAACATCGCGCGTATCGGCTGGAAGACGAACTGAAGTTCTTCGCGGCGGCGGACCTGCCCGTGCATCATTTCCCGGACTGGGAAACGCTGGCCTACGACGTATTCTCGCCGCACGCCGACATCGTCTCGCAGCGGTTGTCGCTGTTGTTCCGGCTGCCGTCCATGGGCCGCGGCATCGTGATCGTGGCCGCGGATACCCTGCTCCAGCCGCTGCCGCCGCACGCCTTCGTCGATGGCCGCGCCATGGCGTTCGCGGTCGGCGAACGGCTGGATTTCCATGCCCTGCGCGAGCGCCTGGAAGCCGCCGGCTATGCCGCGGTGTCGGAAGTCCGCACGCACGGCGAATTCGCCATCCGCGGCGCGGTGATGGATCTGTATCCGACTGGGTCGGACCAGCCCTACCGGCTGGACCTGTTCGACGACGAAATCGAGACCATCCGCGCCTTCGACCCCGAGACCCAGCGCTCGACCGAGAAGATCGACTCGATCCGCCTGCTGCCCGCGCGCGAGTTCCCGCTCGACGACGACGCCATCAAGGCATTCCGCCAGCGCTATCGGCAACGGTTCGACGGCGATCCGGGCGCAAGCGCCATCTATCGCGATATCTCCCGCGGCATCCCGCCGGGCGGCATCGAATCCTATCTGCCGCTGTTCTTCGACCAGGTCTCGGCACTCACCGATTACCTGCCGGGCAACGCCTGCCTGGTGGAACTCGGCGATGTCGCGGCCGCACTGGACTCGGCCTGGGCCGCGATCGCCGATCGTCACGAACAACGCGGGGTGAATCCGGAACGCCCGATTCTGCCGCCCGACGAAGCATTCATCGAACCCGCCACCCTCAAGTCGGCGTTCGACGCACTCACCGGCGCGCGTATCGTCGACGACGATGACGGCGATGCCGTCTTCGCCGCCCAACCCGTACCCAGGCTGGCCGGTGCCGACGTCGCGGCGACCGGGCGTGCATTGCAGACATTCTTCGAGTCATTCGAAGGCCGCGTTCTGATCACCGGCGATTCCGCCGGCCGCCGCGAAGCCATGCGCGACTGGCTCACCCAACTGGGGCTGGCCCCGGCGCGGGTCGAGGACTGGGACGAATTCAGCCGCGGCAACAAGCGCATCGCGGTAACCGCCGCGCCGCTGGAGGCCGGTTGCGTACTGGCCACCGACGGCCTCGCGGTGATTGCCGAAAGCCAGCTCACGGGCGCCAGACCGCCGGCCAAGAAACGCCGCCGGGCGCCGGCGCGCGATCCGGAAACCGCAATCCGCGAGCTCACCGATCTCGCCCCCGGCGCGCCGGTGGTGCATCAGGACAACGGCGTCGGGCGTTATCAGGGCCTGATCAAGCTCGCCGCCGGCGGCGTCGAGAATGAATTCGTCACCATCGAATATGCCGGCGGCGACCTGCTGTACGTGCCGGTGTCCTCGTTGCATCTGGTGCATCGCTTCACCGGCGGCGATGCTGAAACCGCGCCGCTGCACCGGCTCGGCAACGACCGCTGGTCCAGGGCGCGCAAGAAAGCGGCCCAGCAGGCCCGTGACACCGCCGCCGATCTGCTGGAGATCCAGGCCAAGCGCGAATCCGCCCCCGGCGTCGCGATGACGCCGGACGAGGCCGATTACGCGAAGTTTGCCGCCCAGTTCCCTTTCGAGGAGACGCCGGACCAGCAGCGCGCCATCGACGAGGTCATGGCCGATCTGTCGCGCGCCACGCCGATGGACCGGGTGGTCTGCGGCGACGTCGGCTTCGGCAAGACCGAGGTCGCGCTGCGCTCGGCGTTCGTGGCCGTGTCGTCCGGCTACCAGGTGGCGGTGCTGGTGCCGACCACCCTGCTCGCCCAGCAGCATTACCAGAGCTTTGCCGACCGCTTCGCCGACTGGCCGGTGAGAATCGGCGCGCTGTCGCGCATGCGCACCTCCAAGCAGCGCGACACCCTGCTCGAGGAGATGACCGACGGCAAGCTCGATATCGTGATCGGCACGCATCGCCTGCTGGCGAAGGACATCCGCTTCAAGAAGCTGGGGCTGTTGATCGTCGACGAGGAGCATCGCTTCGGCGTGCGCCACAAGGAGCGCATCAAGAGCCTGCGTGCCCAGGTCGACCTGCTCACGCTCACCGCCACGCCCATTCCCCGTACGCTCAATATGAGCCTGTCGGGCCTGCGCGATCTGTCGATCATCGCCACGCCGCCCGAGTCGCGGCTGGCGATCGAGACATTCGTGTCGAAATACGACGGCGTGCTGCTGCAGGAAGCCGCGCGCCGCGAGATGCGTCGCGGCGGCCAGATCTATTACGTGCACAACAAGGTCGCCGATATCGAGCGCAAGGCACGCGATCTGGCCGAGCTGCTGCCCGAGGCGCGCATCCGCATCGCCCACGGGCAGATGCACGAGCGCGAACTCGAACAGGTGATGCTCGATTTCTATCACCGCCGCTTCGATATTCTGCTGTGCACCACGATCGTGGAATCCGGCATCGACGTACCGAGCGCGAACACCATCATCATCGACCGCGCCGATACCTTCGGCCTGGCCCAGCTGCATCAGCTGCGGGGCCGGGTCGGACGCTCGCATCACCGGGCCTATGCCTATCTGCTCACGCCCGACGATGTCTCGATGACCGCCGATGCCCAGAAGCGGCTCGACGCGCTGGCCTCGCTGCACGATCTGGGCGCCGGTTTCGCGCTCGCGACCCACGATCTGGAGATCCGCGGCGCCGGCGAACTGCTCGGCGAAGGCCAGTCCGGCCAGATCCAGGAAATCGGCTTCGATCTGTATCGCCAGATGCTCGACCGCGCGGTGGCGGCCTACAAGCGCGGCGAAGTGCCGGATGCCGATGCCGACGAGCTCATGGGCGCCACGGAAGTGGAGTTCAGTGCGGCCGCCCTGTTGCCCGAGGATTATATTCCGGACGTGCACATGCGCCTGGTGTTGTACAAGCGCATCAGCGCGGCCAAGGACGGCGCCGCCCTGCGCCAGCTCAAGATCGAATTGATCGATCGTTTCGGATTGCTGCCGGAGCCGGCGGAGAATCTGTTCGCGGCAACCGAACTCAAGCTCCAGGCCGCGCCGCTGGCCCTGGCCAAGCTCGAGGCCGGCCCGGACGTGGGGCGCCTGCATTTCGGCAAGGCCAGCAAGGTCGACCCGGCCACGCTGATCACGCTGGTCCAGGCCGACCCGAAGGCCTACCGGCTGGAAGGCGACGCCAAGCTCGTGTTCTTCCGCGACATGCCCGACATGCCGACCCGCGTCGAGCGCGTGGCCGAACTGCTGGAGAAACTGGGCGCGCCGCGGGTCAACGAAGCCGAGGAAGCGGTCGCCGGCTAGATCGCTCGTTGTGCAACGGAAAAATCCGCAAATGGACGCCGATCAACACGACACCGACACGCCGGAGGCGAATTCAGCACCGAACTCCGGTCATCATTGGTGCGCTTGATTATGTACGATATTCAGCGGGCTGAATAAGCAACGACATTTTGTCCGCAAATGCACGCGAATGAGCGCAAATTAAAGAAGATCAAGGCACGGCTGCTTCGGGTGCGTGAACAATCGCGGCGTCAAGCCTCTGACTGAACTTCGTACATCATTTAAGTTCGCGCGCATTTGCGTTTATTTGCGGACTGCCTTCCGAAACAGCCGCGACAAAACCGTCTAGAGGGCCGGCAGCACGGTTTCCAGCAGGCGCTCGATATCATGCATGCCCTGGGCCAGGGTCGCCTCGATCTCGGCATGAATCGCCAGCCCGCCGGTCCGGCCGGCGGCCTTGTTCACCACCACCGCGGCACAGGCATAGTCCAGACCGGCCTCACGCGCCAGCCCGGCCTCCGGCATGCCGGTCATGCCGACGATGTCGCAGCCGTCGCGCTCCATGCGATCGATCTCGGCGGCGGTTTCCAGGCGCGGGCCCTGGGTCACACCGTGCACGGCCTGCCGGGCCGGATCGAACCCGAGTTGTTCGGCGGCGCGGATCAATGCCCGACGCAGCGCGGGGGTGTAGGGGTCGGTGAAATCGACATGATCCAGCTCGCCGCGCGCCGGATCGTCGTAAAAGGTGTGTGCGCGTCCCCAGCTGTAGTCCACGATCTGGTGCGGCACCACGATCCGCCCCGGCCTCATGGCGGGGGCAATGCCGCCCACGGCCGCGACGGCGATCACCTGGCGACAGCCGGCATCCGCGAGTGCGCGGATATTGGCGCGATAGTTGATGGCATGGGGCGCGATCCGATGGCCGGGCCCATGACGCATGACAAAACAGACCTCGCGACCGGCGAGTCGGCCGGCGACCCGCGGGCCCGAGGCGCGGCCGAAGGGGGTGTCTGGCGCGTTTGCGTCGGTCGCCGCGCCCTGAACACCGGCGAGGTTGGCCAGCGCGGTGCCACCGATGATGCCGATCGGCGCACTCATCGGCTGTCGTCCGCCTGGCCGATCGCCCAGACCCCGGGCAACTGGCGGTAATAGCCCTTGTAGTCCATCCCGGAGCCGAAGACATAGCGATCGGCCACGGTGCAGCCGACATAGTCGGCGCTCAGTCCGGGGGCCCGGCGATCGTGGTCTTTCAGCAGCAGCATCGCCGTGCTCACCGAGGCCGCGCCCTGACCGCGGATGGCCTCGAGAATCGCCGCCAGGGTATGGCCTTCGTCGATGATGTCGTCCACGATCAGCACATGCCGGCCGTTCAGGCGCAGGCTCGGGCTGACCTTCCACACCAGTTCGCCGCCCGCGGTGTCACCGCGATAGCGGGTGGCGTGCAGGTAATCCAGCTCGAATGGAAACGCCAGGCGCTTGCCGAGTTCGGCGGTGGCCTGCAGCCCGCCCAGCATCACGCACATCACCACCGGGTCCAGCTCGGCCAGATCGCGGCTGATCTCGGTGGCCATGCGGTCGTAGGCCGCGTTGATCTCGGACTCGGAGATCAGGCAGTCGGCCCCGGCGTACACGGCCCTGGCCTCGTCATAGCGCTGTCGGTCAAAACCGCTCATCGTCATCCCTGGTTCATTGTTCGCCGGCATCGTCCGGCCCTACCTTGCCCTGATCGCTGGCGCGTTCGCGGGCGACGTCTCTTTTTTCCTCGGATTGTACCTTCTCGGCGTCGATCTCCTGCTGATCGTCATCCGCGCCGCCCGCCTTGCGCGCACGCGCGACCACCAGTTCGTCCGGCACATGAAGCGTCCGGGTCGGGAACGAGATCGCGCCGCCGTGTTCACGGATACGGTCCTGGACGCGCTGCAGCACGCCTTGCTTGACGGCCAGATACTCGGCCCAGTCGGTGGTGTGGGTATAGCAGTAGACCAGCAGATCGAGCGATGAGTCGGAAAGCGAATCGAGATAGGTGAGGACGACCTGGTCCGAATCGATGTTCTCGTCCGCCGCCAGCATTGCGCGGATATCCTCGACCAGATCGGGCACGATGGCCGCGTCCTGATAGCGCAGCCCGATCGTCTCGTTGATCAGGCGATGGCTCATTCGCGACGGATTCTCCAGCGCGACGTTCGAGAACACGGCATTGGGCACGTACAGCGGCCGCATGTCGAAACGACGCACCGTGGTCGCACGCCAGCCGATGGCTTCCACCGTGCCCTCGATGTCGCGATCCGGCGAGCGGATCCAGTCGCCGACGGAAAACGGCCGATTCATGTATACGGTCATGCCGCCGAAGATATTGGCCAGCATGTCGCGTGCCGCGAAACCGACCGCGATCCCGCCGACGCCCGAGAACGCCAGCAGTCCCGAGGGGGATACGCCAAACTGATCCAGCAGCACCAGCCCGGCAATGATCAGGGTGACGGCGCGTACGAGTTTCGCGATGGCATCGGCGCTGGTGGCATCGAGCTTGTCGTTGCGCCGTGCCGCGCGGGCCAAGGCGTTCTTCTCGATCGTGGCGATCAGCCGGAAGAAGAACCAGACCATGGTCAGCGTGATCAGAATGCCGCGTGCCGGGGGCACGTAGTCCCGCCAGGCATAATTCGACGACGTCGCCAACACGATTGCGATCGAAATGCCACCGATCCAGAGCAGAACCTGCAGCGGACCGTTGACGCTGCGATAAAGTGCGTCGTCCCAGAGGTTGCGGGTCTTGAGCACCTTGCGGTGCAGCCAGGCGAACAGGCCGCGCGTGACCAGGTCGAGCAGCCCGGTGAGAACCAGGATGCCGGCCACATCGATCGCCGTGCCCCAATCGTTACGCAACGACAGGTAGCGCGACATGAACGCCTGATAAGTGCCGACTACATCCATCAGGCGGCGCCCACCAGGCGTGCGGCGGTTTCACGCGCGGCGTCCAGGCGCGCCGGGTCCGGTGCGGACCGCGACGCGGACCGGCCCAGTCGGCGTGCCAGTGCTTCGCGTCGTGCCCGGCCGCGATCGGGGGCGCCATCGGCCACGGTGCGGCGTGCGACCAGCGCGGCATCGCGATCGTTGCACACGGGCAGATAATCGCAGCCGGCCGCCAGGGCCAGCCGCGTGCGATCGGCATAATGACCCAGTGCCGCCGCACCGCCCATGCTGAGATCGTCGCAGAATACGCAGCCCTCGAACCCCAGCCGCCCACGCAGGATATCCTCGATCCAGCGCGCCGACAGACTGGCCGGACGCGCCTCATCGACCGCGGGGAAGCGTACGTGGGCCATCATCACCGAGGCCACGCCCTGATGAATCAGGGCCGCAAAGGGCGCCCAGTCGTGCGCCAGGTCTGCAAGCGCGCGATGATCGACCGGCAATTCGCAGTGCGAATCGGCGGGCACATAGCCGTGGCCGGGGAAATGCTTGGCCGTCGCCGCACTGCCGGCATCGGCCAGGGCGGCGGCAAACGCGCCAGCCAGATCGCTCACGCTCTGCGGCGTCGCGCCGAACGCGCGGCTGCCGATGACCTCGGACACCCCGTAGTCGAGATCCGCCACCGGGGACAGCGGCATGTCCACGCCCACGGTCTGCAGCTCGGTGGCCACCAGCCAGGCCAGTTCACGGGCTGCGGCACGCGCCTCGACCGGGTCTTGCTGATAAGCCCGGCCGAGTGCGCGCATGGGCGGAATGGGGGTAAAGCCGTCACGAAAACGCTGCACGCGACCGCCTTCGTAATCGGCCACGATCAGCAGATTCGGCCGCACGCCACGCATGTCCGCCGTCAAATCGGCCAACTGTTCGCGGCCGGCGAAATTGCGCGTGAACAGGATCGCCCCACCCACGGCCGGATCGGCGAGCAGTTCGCGATCGGCGTCCGTGAGCGTCGTGGCCTCGATATCGACCAGCAGCGGTCCGGGCGGCGGCAGTGGACTCATTGTTTCTCGCCCCACTGGCTGTAGGGCGCAAACGCCAGCGCATGGTTGTAGTAGCGCACGTCGTCGGTAATCTCGGCCCCGAGCCAGTCGGGGCGCACGAATACCTCGTCGGCGGCGTCGAGCTCGATTTCGGCAACCACAAGCGGGGCATTGGCGCCCACGAATTCGTCGATTTCCCAGACATGCCCGGCATGCTCGAGCCAGTGGCGCGTCTTTTCCACCGGCGGCGTCAGGGTCAGCTCATCCAGGATCTCGCGGGCTTCGGCCAGCGGTATCGGATATTCATATTCGGCGCGCGACGAACCGACGCGGGCCGCCTTGAGATTGAGGTTCGCCTGCTCGCCCTCGATGCGCACGCGCACCGACGCCCGGCCCGCCTGGTTCAGGTAGCCCTGGGCGAAAAACTGGCTCGCATGTGCGGCATCCCGCCAGGCATCGCCAACGACGAGAAACTTGCGTTCGATTTCCACTGCCATGGAGGATCCATCGTTCTATCGGAAATTCTATCGGGCGAATACCGCCATCGATTCGATGTGCGCGGTATGCGGAAACATATCCATCACGCCGGCGGCGAGCAGACGATAACCATGACGCTCGACCAGGGCCGCCGCGTCGCGCGCCAGCGTCGCCGGGTGGCATGAGCAGTACACGACACGCGCGGCACCGGTCGCGGCCACGTGATCCAGCACCTCGGCCGCGCCCGAGCGCGGCGGATCGAGCAGTACCTTGTCGGCCCGCTCGGGCCGCCATGCCGGCGGCGTCGCCGGCTCGAACAGATTGTCGACGTGGGCCGTGACGTTGGTTGCGCCGTTGCGCGCGGCATTGGCTCGCGCCCGCGCGACCAGACCGGCGTCGCCTTCGACCGTGATCACCGCGCCGGCGCTGCGCGACAAGGGTACGGAGAAATTGCCCAGCCCCGAAAACAGTTCGAGCACCGTGTCGTCGGGCTGCACGTCCAGCTGCGCGATCGCGGCATCGATCATCCGGCGGTTGATATCGCCGTGAATCTGTACGAAATCGTTCGGCTCGAAACACAGCCGCGCATCGTAGGTCGGCAGATCGTAGTACAGCGGTTCGGGTGCGCCGGCGAGCGGCGCGATCGTGCTTTCGTTACCGGGCTGCAGGTAAATGACGAAGCCGGTGGCCTCGGCGTAGGCCGCTAAACGTTGTCGATCCGTCGGCGTCGGCGCTTCCAGCACACGAAAGACGAGCGCCACGTGATTGTCGCCGGCCGCGACCTCGATCTGCGGAATGGCACTTCGAATCGACAGCTCGTCGATCAGCCGGCCGAGTTCGGCCAGCCGCGCGCCGACTTCCGGCACCAGTACCTCGCAGCGTGACAACTGGGCGATGAACGGGGCGCCGCGCTCGCGAAAGCCCACCAGCGTACCGCCCTTCTTGGGCACGTATTTCACGCCCAGACGCGCGCGCCGACGATAGCCCCAGTGTTCCCCGGTCAACGGTTCGAGCACGCGTTCCGGCGTCACCCCGCCCACGCGCGCCAGGGCATCGATGAGCTGGCGCTGCTTGAATTCTACCTGCGCTTGCGGCGTCGCATGCTGCAGGACGCACCCGCCGCAGACACCGAAATGCACGCAGCGCGGGGTGGCGCGCTGGCTGGACGCCGAGAACAGTGTCGCCATCTCGGCCTGTTCGTAAGCGCGCTTGACCTTGACCGGTTTGTACAACGCCCGTTCCCCGGGCAGCGTATCGGCCACGAAGATCGCCTTGCCGTCGACATGCCCGACGCCGCGGCCATTGCTGGCCAGATCGGTGATCTCGACCACGCCGTGCTCGGGCGCCTTCCCGCGCTTGCGCCGGCGACTCATGTGCCGTCCCCGATCCCGAGCCCGGCCAGCCGCGCCTCGCGTGCGGCGCGGTCGCCGGCGTCGACCGTGCCGGTCACATACTGCCAACGCAGCCAGAGCCGATAGCGGGCAATCGCCCGGGCCGCCGGCGCTGGCTCATCCGTGGCGCCAAGCCCCGCCATCAAGCGCAGGCATTCCAACTCGACCCGCGCCGCCGGCGCCGGGTGATCGGCCGGCGCCGGTGCGACGCGCGCGCCCAAGGCGCAGGCACGGCCTGTCGAAAACCCGTCGGGCAGCGGCATGTCGTGAACCAGCGCCCGGGCCGCGAGCAGGGCCCGGGCGACCCCATCCCAGTCCACCAGGGCCACCGCACCCGTTGGCCAGGCGTCGAACAGCGCCGCCAACCGGTCGCGCTCGTGCGCGCCGGCCGGACCGATCAGGGACAGGGCGTGACCGTCATCGACGACTGCCGCCAGCCGCTCGATCCGGCAAAGATGTCCCGGCAGATCGGCCCGGCCCCAGCGCTGCATATGGACCTGTTCCAGCGCCCGTGCCACGCCGGCATCGTCCAGCGCGCCATAATCGGCCAGCCGGCGTGCCGCATCCACGTCCAGCGCGGTATGCGCGACCAGTACGACCGTCGCGGTCGTCACGGTTTGTCGTAGACGCCGGTCGACAGATAGCGGTCGCCGCGATCGCAGACGATCATGGCGATGGTGGCGTTCTCCACCTCGGCGGACACCGTCAGCGCGGCAAACACGCTGCCGCCGGACGACGGCCCGGCGAAGATGCCTTCCTCACGCGCCATGCGCTTCATGGTCGCCTCGGCGTCGGCCTGCTCGACATCGATAATGCGATCCACGCGCGCCGGCTCGAAGATCTCGGGCAGATAGGCCTGTGGCCAGCGCCGGATGCCGGGGATCTTCGATTCACCGGCCGGCTGCACGCCGATGATCTGGATGTCCGGATTCTGTTCCTTGAGATAACGCGAGCAGCCCATGATGGTGCCGGTCGTGCCCATGGTGGCCACGAAATGGGTGAGCTGCCCGTTCGTGGCCTGCCAGATCTCCGGGCCGGTGGTTTCGTAGTGCGCGCGCGGATTGTCCGCGTTGGCGAACTGATTGAGCAGGTGGCCTTCACCGTCGTCGTGCATCTGCCGGGCCCGATCGCGTGCGCCTTCCATGCCTTCGGCTTCGGAGACCGACACGATCTCGGCGCCGTAAGCCCGCATCGAAGCACGCCGCTCCTCACTCATGTTCTCGGGCATGAGCAGGCGCATCCGGTAGCCTTCCATGGCCGCCACCATGGCGAGCGCGATGCCGGTATTGCCGCTGGTGGCCTCGATCAGCGTGTCGCCCGGCTTGATCTCGCCGCGCTCGGCGGCGCGCCGGATCATCGAGAACGCCGGCCGGTCCTTGACCGACCCGGCGGGATTGTTGCCCTCGAGCTTGGCCAGCAGCGTATTGGAGGTGTCGCCGGGCAGCCGCTGAAGACGGGCGAGCGGGCTGTTGCCGACGTAGTTCTGGAGCGTGGGATAACTTTTCATGAGGCGAGTCTAGCAGTCGCGTGTTCGAGGCTTAACCGGGCCGAATATCAATGCAGGTTGCGGCGCGCGGTTTCCATCGCCGCGCGCATCTCGCGCACCGCTTCGGCCAGCCCCACGAACACTGCCCGCGCGACCAGCGCATGGCCGATATTGAGTTCGACGATTTGCCGAATCCCGGCGATCCGGCCGACGTTGTCGACGTGCAGACCGTGCCCGGCATGGACTTCGATACCGTGCCGGCCGGCCCACTCGGCGGCCTTGACGATGCGCTCGTGTTCGCGTGCGACCACGCCTTCATCGGGCGCATCGGCATAGGCGCCGGTATGAATCTCGATAAAGCGCGCACCGGCCCGGGCGGCGGCGTCGATCTGGTCGATCTCGGGATCGATGAACAACGCCGCGTTGATGCCCGCGCCATTCAGCGCATCCAGCCCCTCGCGCACGCGCTCGACCTGGCCGGCGACGTCCAGCCCGCCCTCGGTGGTCAGTTCCTCGCGCGATTCCGGCACCAGGCAGCAATCGCGCGGCTTGTGCCGCAGCGCGATCTCGACCATCTCGTCGGTGAGCGCCATTTCCAGGTTCACGGGCACATCGCCCGCCGCGCACAGGGATTCGACGTCGGCATCCTGAATGTGGCGGCGATCCTCGCGCAGATGAATGGTGATGCTGTCCGCACCCGCGGCCATGGCCTGCCGGGCGGCGTCGGCCACACTCGGATAACGCGTGCCGCGCGCCTGGCGCAACGTGGCGACATGGTCGACGTTCACGCCGAGGCGCAGGTCCGATGGCTGAATGGTGGTGCTGGCGTTCATGAGGAGGCTCCCGCATCGGGTTCGCCGCGGCGGCCGCCGGCGGCGAATTGTTGCATCGCTTGTAGAGTCTGCACGGATTTTAACGGCTTGGCGCCGATATGCGGAGCCAGCGCCGCCTGCATCAGGTGCCGCGCCTGGCGCACCGCTTCGCGATCGGGCAACCGGCCATGCAGCAGGCCGATCAATGTGCGCCCGCCGACGGCGATCTCGTTCGCGGCCGCACGCGCCGGACCGCGGCGCAGTCCCTGCTCCGGATGCCAGGCGTAATCGGCCTCCGCCACAACCGGATCGCCGTCCCCGGTTGCGACCAGGTTCAGGCCGTAGCCCAGCTCTTCCAGTAGATCGCGCTCGAAAAAACGCAGACCCACGATCGCCGGTGCGCCCTCGCCCATGGCATCGAGCAACGCCGCCAGGCTATCGTGAATACGCGGATGCGGATCGTCCCGCGCGGTCAGGCGCATCACCAGCTCGGCCGCGTACAGTCCGCCCATCAGCGCATGCCCGGACAGGACATACCCGCGCATGTATTCGACCCCGGTGAGCGTATACAACTCGCCGCGGCCGGACCAGGACAGCGCCACCGCCGACAGCGGCTCGAGCAGACCGCGCCAGCGCGATCTGGCCCGGCGCGCGCCCTTGGCAATGGCACCGACGCGCCCGTGCTCGCGCGAGAACGCCTCGACGATCAGGCTGGTGTCGCGCCAGGGCCGCCGGTGCAGCACCAGCGCGGGCGTCAAGTCGACGCGCATGGCCCGCCACGCGGGGCGCGTGCTTCACGACGAGGGCGACACGCAAGAATATTTTTGCCCGCGGATGCACACAGATACACGCCGATAAAACAGGAAACCCTTATCGTTTCTCCCTTGCCATGCCCTCGGCGTCTATCGGCGGTCATCTGCGGACGTCTTCCGTTCGGCCCCGCCCGATCAGTGGCCGAGATCGCGCACGCTGGTCTCGGAATCGATCCAGTTGTCGCGCACCTTAACCCACAGCCGCAGATCCACGCGCTGGCCGAGCCGATCCACCAGATCGAGCCGCGCGGCCCGGCCGATCTTCTTGAGCATGGCGCCGCCGCGACCGATCACCATCGCCTTGTGGTTGTCGCGCGCGACCCAGATACAGGCATGGATCTCGATCTGCTCACCCGAGCTGTCGAAGCGCTCGATCTCGATCGCGATCGAATACGGCAGCTCTTGCTGGAGGTGCATCATCAATTTCTCGCGCACCGCCTCGGCGGCGAGAAAACGCATGTTGCGGTCGGTGTATTCGTCCTCGGGGAACAAATACGGGCCTTCCGGCATGCGGGCGCGGCATTCGTCGATGAGCGCGTCGAGATTGTCGCCGCGCTGGGCCGACAGCGGCACCACGAACTCGAACGCACGGCGCGCGATCATCTGTTCCATGAACGGCAGCAGCTCGGTCTTGTCGGGCACGCGATCGGTCTTGTTCACGACCAGGCCGACCGGTGCCTGGATGCGTTCGAGCCGGGCCAGCGCCGCGGCATCGTCATTGCGCCACTGGCCGGCCTCGACCACGAACAGGACGAGATCGATTCCGGCCAGGCTGGCCACGGCGGTCTCGTTCATCACCCGGTTGAGCGCGGTCTTGGCACCAGTATGCAGGCCCGGCGTGTCGACCAACGCGACCTGTACATCATCGCGCGTGAGCACCCCGATAATGCGATGCCGCGTGGTCTGCGGCTTGGGCGTGACGATCGATACCTTCTCGCCGACCAGCGCATTGACCAGTGTGGACTTGCCCACATTGGGCCGGCCGACCAGCGCCACCATGCCGCTCTTGAGGGAAGAGGATTCGCTCATGTCTGTTTGCCTTCCAGGCGTTGCAGCATCCGCTGGGCGGCGTTCTGTTCGGCCTTGCGCCGGCCGCCGCCCTCGCCCTCGACCGCCTCGCCGCTATCGGCCAGGCGACAGCGCGCCACGAAATGCTGGGCGTGGTCCGCGCCGGAGACGCTGACCACTTCGTATTCCGGTCGGGACCGGGCGCGGGCCTGCAGCCATTCCTGCAGGCGAGTCTTGGCATCCTTGAGACTGTCGGCGGAGGGCAGTTCCGCCAGGCGCCGCCGGTACAACGACAGGATGACATCGCGCGTTCGCTCGAAGCCGGCGTCGCAGTAGATCGCACCGAGCACGGCTTCTACCGCATCGGCCTTGATCGAGGCACGCCGACGGCTGCCGGCCCGGTTTTCGCCCGGGCCCAGCACCAGCAGTTCGGCCAGACCCAGCTCGTCGCAGATCTCGGCCAGCGTACGCTCGCGTACCAGTGACGCGCGCAGACGCGACAGATCGCCTTCCGGGGCCGCCGGATTTTGCTCGAACAGGGCAGCTGCGATGACAAAATTGAGAACGCCGTCGCCCAGGAATTCCAGCCGCTCGTTATGATTGGGGCCGGCGCTGCGATGGGTCAGCGCCTGGCCGAGCAGCGCGCGCGCGCTGAAATCGTGGCCGATACGCCGTTCGAATGCATCGCGCGCCTGGGCGCGGTTGACCGACTCACCTCCGCTCATGCCGGATCAGCCGTCGCCGGGCTGCATGACGGCCTTGTCGTCGAAGCTGTAGACCAACGACATATTGAATGCCAGCGGCCGACGCACTTCGTAATGCAGGCCCAGCACGCGGGTTGCGCCGTCGTGGCTGATGGTCACGTCATGCGACGACACGCCGGACGCGTACCCCGCTTCGAAATGACGCGCCACGGCGCGCTGGATCGCGATCGCATCGGCATGCTGCAGTGACGGATCGCGGGCCACTTCGGTCAACGCGTGCTGAATCTCACGGTTGTTGAGATACACCGGCACGCTGCGGATGGCGATGAACACGATGAGCCCGAGCGTGACCAGCACATACAGGCCCGACCACAGGGTGAAACCACCCTGGCGCCGCGCCGAGGCGGCCTGCGACATGTCGTTCAATCCAGCCATGTACCAATCCGCGAGAAGCGTACCTTGAAGTCCGAGAAATCGACGCTGAGCCAGATCAGGACGGCCCGGCCGACAAGATCGTGTTCCGGCACGAAGCCCCAGATACGCGAATCCGAACTGTTGTCGCGATTATCGCCCATGGCGAAATACTCGCCCTGCGGCACGGTCACGCTCGCCTGCGGGCCCTGCCGCCCGATCACGTGCAGCATCTTGTGCGGCTTCGCGCCCGGCAGCTTTTCCATGAACAACCGCATCTGGTCGTAAACATCCGCGTCCGGCCCGTGATACAGGCCAAGACTCTTCCTGGGTACGGGCTTGCCGTTGATGTACAACTGTTCGTTGCGATAAGTGATCTTGTCGCCGGGCAGACCCACGATGCGCTTGATGTAATCCTCGCTGGTATTGTGCGGGTAGCGGAACACGGCCACGTCACCGCGCTTGGGCTCGCCGGTATCCAGAATCTTGGTGTGCGTCACAGGCAGGCGCAACCCGTACGAGAACTTCGACACCAGCACGAAATCCCCCACGAGCAGCGTCGGCACCATCGATTTGGAGGGGATACGGAACGGCTCGAACACGAAGGCGCGCAGCACCAGAACCGCCAGCAGCACCGGAAAGAACGAACGACAGAACTCGATTGCCCAGTTGCCTTCGGCGCCCGCCGGCCGGCGCCTGGACAATACCAAGCGATCGACCAGCCAGACGATGCCGGTGATCAGGCAGGCCAGCGTCAGCCAGGCTTCGAAGTTCATGTCGATATGGCTCATGGGGTCGGGATTCCTGGCTAGTCTTTGTCGTCCGTGGAAAGCACGGCAAGGAAGGCCTCCTGGGGAATCTCCACACTGCCGAGTTGCTTCATGCGTTTCTTGCCTTCCTTCTGTTTTTCCAGCAGCTTGCGCTTGCGGGACACGTCACCGCCGTAGCACTTCGCCGTGACGTTCTTGCGCATGGCCTTGACCGTCGAGCGCGCCACGATACGCGTGCCGATGGTCGCCTGGATGGCGACGTCGAACATCTGCCGGGGCACGATGTTCTTTAGCTTCTCGACCAGCGCCTTGCCGCGATCGTAGGCCTGTTCGCGGTGCACGATATGAGCGAGCGCATCGACCGAGTCACCGTTGATCAGCACGTCCAGACGCACCAGGTCGGCGGCCTGGAAACGCACAAAATCATACTCGAAGGACGCGAAACCCCTTGAAACGGATTTCAGGCGATCAAAGAAGTCGAGGACGACTTCCGACATGGGCAGCTCGAAATCCATCTGCACGGAATTGCCCATGTACGCCATGTTCTTCTGCACACCGCGCTTTTCCATGCACAACTGCATGACCGGGCCGACGAACTCCTGCGGCATCAGGATCGAGGCCTTGATGATCGGTTCCCGGATTTCGTCGATCTCGCCGGTGGGCGGCAGCTGCTGCGGATTGGAGATCGCGCGCTCTTCACCGGCATGGGTCAGCACCTGATAGACCACCGTCGGCGCGGTGGTGATCAGTTCGAGCCCGTATTCGCGCTCCAGGCGTTCCTGCACGATCTCCATGTGCAGCATGCCGAGAAAACCGATGCGAAAACCGAAGCCGAGTGCGGCCGAGGTCTCGGGCTCGTAGTTGAGCGAGGAATCGTTCAGGCGCAGCTTGGCCAGTGCGTCGCGAAAATCCTCGTAGTCGTCGGAATTGACCGTGAACACGCCGGCGAACACGCGCGGCTGAATCTGCTTGAAGCCGGGCACGCGCTCGGCGCAGGGGGCGTAGGCATGGGTAAGCGTATCGCCCACCGGCGCGCCGTCGATGTTCTTGATACCGGCCACAACGTAGCCGACCTCGCCCACTTCCAGCGCGGGGCGCGATTTCTTCTTGGGCGTGAACACGCCCACGTCGTCGACCTCGTACTCCCGTCCGGTCGACATGACCTTCATCCGATCGCCCTTGGCCAGCCGACCGTTACGGATGCGCACCAGCGACACCACACCCAGATAGTTGTCGAACCAGGAATCGATGATCAGCGCCTGTAACGGCGCCTCGGCATCGCCCGCCGGCGGCGGCACGCGGCGAATGATGGCCTCGAGCACCTCGGTGACCCCCTCGCCGGACTTGGCCGACACCAGCAACCGCTCCGTCGCCTCGAGGCCGATCACGTCCTCGATCTGCTGGGCGACGCGCTCGGGATCGGCGGCCGGCAGATCGATCTTGTTCAACACCGGCAGCACTTCGAGATTCTGCTCGATGGCGGTATAGGTATTGGCCACACTCTGGGCTTCCACGCCCTGAGAGGCATCCACGACCAGCAGCGCGCCCTCGCAGGCGAACAACGAGCGCGACACCTCATACGAGAAATCGACATGCCCGGGCGTATCGATGAAGTTGAGCGTGTAGGTCTCGCCGTTGGCCGCGGTGTAGTCGAGCGTGACGGCCTGCGACTTGATGGTAATGCCGCGCTCGCGCTCCAGATCCATCGAGTCGAGCACCTGGTCCGCCATTTCGCGCTCCGTCAGCCCGTTGCAGGCGCGGATGAAACGGTCGGCCAGGGTGGACTTACCATGGTCGATGTGCGCGATGATGGAAAAATTGCGGATATGTGACTGCATTCAGTGGGCCAGCGCCGACACAAAACAATCGCCCCGGCAAAGCCGGGGCGATACGGATTAGGATGCGCAGTATACGCGCACGGGCAGCGTTTTTTTAGCCGCCCTGGCCGGGCTGGCCTGTCGCCATGGGCAGATAGAGGCGCACCCCGTCCCGCAGGACCAGTAGCGCGACCGGCCCGTCCGCCTGGCGCAATGCATCCAGCAACGTCCGCCGATCCTCGATATCGGTCGAGCCCACGCTGAGGATCACGTCACCCGCGTGCAGGCCCGCCCGAGCCGCCGGCCCCGGCGCAACGCCGGTCACGCGCACCCCGCCCCGCTCCAGGCCGAGCGCCCGGCGTTGCTTGGTGTTCAGCGATTCGAGCGTCAGGCCGAACGGCGGCTTGTTCGGCCTGGGTTGGTCCTTCGGCCCCCCCGGGCCACCTGCACCGCCCTGCAGGCGCGCCGGCAGGGCCGCGACCGTCACCTGCTCGGTACGCGTCTTCCCGTTGCGCAGGATTTTTAGCCTGGCCTTGTCGCCCGGCTTGACCGAAGCCACCAGTGGCGGCAGATCGGACGCCGAATCCACCGTTTGGCCGTTGAAGGCGAGGATCACATCGCCGACATCGATATCGGCCCTGGAGGCCGGGCTGCCCTTGAGAATCTGCGTGACCAGCGCGCCTTCCGGCCGGCTCAGCTGAAAGGATTGCGCCAGCTTGCGGTCGACACTCTGGATCTGGACGCCGAGCCAGCCACGGGTGACATGGCCGGTCGTGCGTAATTGCCGGGCCACCTTCATGGCAATATCGATCGGGATCGCGAACGATACGCCCTGATAGCCGCCGGTCTCACTGTAGATCTGCGAATTGATGCCGACCACTTCGCCAGCCATATTGAACAGCGGCCCCCCGGAATTGCCGGGGTTGATCGCGACATCCGTCTGCAGGAACGGCACATACTGGTCGTCCGCCAGGCTGCGGCCCTTGGCCGAGACAATGCCGGCGGTGACCGACGTCTCGAACCCGAACGGCGAACCGATCGCGACCACCCAGGCGCCGACATCGAGCTTGTCCGGGTTACCGATCGCCACCGTCGGCAGATGCGTCGCCTTGACCTTGAGCACCGCCACGTCGCTGTCCGTGTCGGCACCGACCACGCGGGCGATAAGCTGACGGCGATCGTTGAGCTTGACCACGATCTGGCCGGCGCCGGCGATGACGTGGCGGTTGGTCAGAATATAGCCGTCCGACGAGATGATGAAGCCGGAACCCAAAGAGACATGTTGGCTGTCATCGGGCATTTGCGGCGCGCGCGGTCCATTGCCGTCGTCGCCGAAGAAACGATGCAGCCAGTCACCAAGCGCACCGTCCGGCCCCGGGCTCTGCTGCCCCGGCGACGGCGCGGCGTGGTCGGAACCGGAGCCGGCAGAGTTGCCGGCCGGTTGGCGAGCCTGGGCAGGCAACGCGCTGATGTTGACCACCGCCGGCGAGACGTTCTTGACCAGCCGCGTGAAGTCCGGAAGCCCGGACACCAGCGGCTTGTTTTTATTGTCCGCGTGACCGGCTTGTGCATCCGGGCCCGCGGATGCGTGGTCGGCCCGGGCCTGGTCGTTGGATTGCGAATCATCACGGCCGCAACCGCCAAGTACCAGCGCGCAGCTCACGACAAGGATGACCCATCCCACGCGTGTGCAAAGCATTTGCATTGCATTGTCCCCTTGTTTGTTGTGGACGCCGTATCTCCCTGACGTCCTCGCTCAGTCTACCGCGACAGCGAGCGATTGGGCCGTTTGCCCGTTCGCGGCACGGTCCGGGGGCCCTCAGTGGCTTGACGCCGCCTTGTTTGCAGCCTTTTTTGTCTGCACCAGATTTTCAGCGATACGGCGCGCGGTGATGGCGGGGACTTCGCCCACGACCGTGATCTGCGTGTGATTCACGATATCGCCGTAGGCATGGACCGCCCCCATGCGGGTCGCCCCCTTGAGCGGCGCGCGCAGTCCGGCGGGCGCGATGAAGGCAGAAACCGTGGCCACGCCATCGGTGAACAACATCTGCCGCACCGAGGCCTTCGACGTCAATTGCCGCACGCCATCCTCGGCGAGCCTGAAACCGGGCGGGAGATCGGTCGCCTTCCATTGTTCCTCGGGCGCGTCCGAGGCGCTCTCGGCCACGTGAACAGCCTGATGGCGCACGATGCGAAAGCCGTGCACATCATAGCTCGGCACGAATTCCGAGTCGGAAATCTTCTTGGGGAAGGAGACTTCGGTGAACATCATCTGCTCGAGCCGCTTGCCGTGGTCGAGCAGGTCGAGCTTGAGCGGCAACTCCGTCCTGCTGTCGATCAGCATCTTGTAGCCATAGCGAAACTTGTCGCGTGGCCGGATGGCGATCACCCGGCATGCCCGGCCCGCCGTGCGCGTGGTGCCCATGTCGACGACCTTGTAGTTCGCCTTGAGTTGCTTCGGGGAAAAGTGCGACACGCTGCCGAGCAGGCTCTTCGGCGGATGTTCGGAGACCAGCACCAATCGATGATCGGGCAGGATCGACGTCACCTTGTTGCCCTTGCGGATCACCTCTCGCGCCTCGCCGCTCAGCGAAGTCAGCCGCTCCTCTTCCATGTGGTCGTGGTAGCGATGCACCACCTTGAGCGTGTCGGCGTCGCCGCTGCGCAGGTACACGATAACGCCGCGATAGGTTTCGTGGCGGACGGCGTCGGAAGCCTGACTGAGGAGGTCGATGGCCTTCGCGCTGTCACCGTCATCCTTATGCGGCGCCGCGACGGCCGGAGCGATCAATCCGAATGCAAGAAGGAACGCGGTCAGCGCTCTCGTCACTGCGGCACATCCTGTCCGTAAGCGGCCACCCGCACCAGTGCCGGCGTAGTGCTCGACATGCCATAGCCGCGCGCCATGCCGTTGTGGTCGACCAGATAGCCGTTGAGCTCGTCGCGCACCGCAGGGTCGGACACCGACCAGTGGTCGGCCGGGCCGTCCGACGACGACAGCCCGCGCGAACGCGCTCCGGCCGACGCGACCGTCTGCACATGCGCCGACTGTGCCGGTACCGAGCTGAAGTCGGCCAATCGGCTATTCCAGCCACCGCTGGCAAAGCCCTGGTGCTGGCTGCCGGCCGCATCCCGGGTGCGTGTGGCCGCCGGACCGTCGTTGGCGCTCGCCACGCGACCTTCCGAACCCGAGGTGCTGCTACGCACGAACGGATTGCCGGCCAGCAGCACCACGCCGGCCACCGAAGCCGCCGCCGCCATGCCGGCCACGCCGCGCCAGCGACGTGTGCGCCGCCGCGGCGCCATGCGCACGATGTTCTCGCGCGGCGCCACGGATTCGGGATGCTCATCGGCGGCGATTGCCGCCATCACGCGATTGGCGAAGCCGGTATCGACATGGACGGCCGGCTCGGCACTGTGGGAACGCAGTGTCGTCCGAATCCAGTGCTGGCGCGTCCAGCTGTCGCGCAGCGACTCGTCACGCAGCAACGCATTGACCACCGCATCGGCCTCGTCTCGCGTGGCCTCGTTATCCAGAAAGGCGGACAACTGCTCGTTCATAACAACCTCACTTGTCCGAAAGGGACACCAGCTTTTCCTCGATCGCCGCACGCGCGCGGAATATTCGCGAACGCACCGTACCAACCGGACAATCCATCGACTCCGCGATCTCTTCGTAACTCATGCCATCCAATTCGCGCAACATGATGGCCGTCCGCAGATCCTCGGGCAGGTCGCGTATGGCCGTGATCACCGCATCGCGGATCTCTTCGCTTTCCAGCACGGCCTCCGGGGTCGCCTGCTCGGAAAACCGGTCCATGTGCCCGAACGCCTCGGCGTCCGCCACGTCGATGTCCTGGCTCGCCGGTCGTCGCGACCGGGCCACCAGGTAGTTCTTCGCGGTATTGATCGAAATACGATAAAGCCATGTATAGAACGCGCTATTGCCCTTGAACCCGGCGAGCGCGCGGTAAGCCTTGATAAAGGCTTCCTGCGCGACATCGGGCGCATCGGCCGGACTGACGTACCGCGCGGCCAGCTTGATCACCTTGTGCTGATACTTGCGGACCAGCAGATCGAATGCGCGATCGTCGCCGGCCTGTGCCCGCGCAACGAGCTGATCGTCGGAAGCGTCTTCGCTCATCTAAACGCGGCACGCGCCCGGACTACGGATTGTCAGGATAGATCGACGTGCATTTGCCTCGCTTTGCCAAAGCACCGTGTCTGCATTATTCCCATAGACCGCGGCGGCCGGGAATAGTTCGGCAATTTTTTGAAGACGTTGGCAAATCACCATGCGGGCGAGGTCCATCCAGCTGACGGCAATAACCCCCCTAGTCTAGCGGCGCAGCGGCTCGGCGTCATTCGTGCCTCGTTCATTGACCCGTCGGGGTGATCGTGCACCACCGTTGGCCTGTCCGGCGCAGGACACCACGCCCAGCCAGGCCCCTTGACGTGCGATGAAGCGGGCCGCGACCCGCTGTGCGCAGGCGTTACCCCGGATCACGCCATGACCGCCCCCGACCACCGGCAGGAATTGCCAGCCCGGATGCGCCAGCACGGCCCGTGCCGCCGCCGCGGCGGGCGTGAACACATCCCGGGTACCGGCGACCAGCAGTGTCGGCACATGCTCGGCATGGCGCACCGGCGCCAGCCGGGGAACCGGCCACTGGCGGCAGGCGGCCGCCGCGGTGCGCCCGTCCCGACGCATTGGCCGCGCCGCGAACTGACAGCGGGTGCTCCAGTACACCGGCGCGGTCCGCGATCTGTGTTGCCTGAGCGCAAGCAACGGCCCGGCGAGCGCGCCCAGCGCGCCGGGGTTTTCGACTGCGCGGCGCAGCATCCGGACGACGCGCGCATCCTCCGGACGGCCATACGCCGACAGCAGCAGCAGCGCACCCAATGTCCGGCCGTCGATGGTCACCGACCGCGCCGATCCCGGCGGCTGCGCGACGGTGATCGTCACCGGATGCCGCGCCCGTGAGGCTATCAACCCGGGGATCGTCGCGCGCAACGAAGGCACTGCCAACCGGCAAGACAGTGTGCGCGCGCAGGCACGGCGCAGCTGACGTCGGCGTCGCCGCAAGGCTGCCGCTTGCCTGTCGCGTTCCGGGCGCGGGCGCAGCACCGGCGAATCCAGAATCAACAGGCGCACGTCGCCGGGGTGCTTGGCCGCCAGGCGACCGGCGATCAACGCGCCGTAGGACTCGGCCCAGATCACGGCCCCGCCCGGGGCCAGCGCCGTAATCAGCCGATGCAGATCCGCAACCTGCGCCGTGGCGCCAAGCCGGCCCGCGGTGCCGGCACCCAAGCGCGCGAAGCACGCGGCTAGACGGCCTGCAGGGGTCGCGTCCGGCCGGCTCGGACAGACCGGGCGCGGCGCACTCTTACCGGTACCGCGCGGGTCGAAGATGACCAGATCGCGCGGCCAGCCCGCTGCCTGCTGGAAACGGCGCCAGGCCCGCAGCACGGGCGCTCGCTGCCCGCCGGCATCGCCCGGGCCGCCGGGCACATAGATCACCGGGTGTCGCGTCGGCCCCTCGGGGCGTGCCTGCAGGCGGGTTATCCGCAGATGCACCCGCCGCCCATGGATGCGGTCACCGGAAATGAAATCGCCGCAGTGCATGACGGCGGCGCTATAGCCACCCCGGGCGCCCGACGGGCAAGCGTGCCAGCGAATAACGCCGCCGAACGCGGCGCCGGCCGTCATGACGCCCCCGAAGAGCACGCCATATCGCAGCAGGCGACGCGCCGCACGGCGGCCGCGAGTCACGTCCGGCGCGCGGGCGGCATCACCCGACACCGGGCGCGCAGGCGCCGATGCACGTCGGCGTCGACGCCATCGAACGGGATGATGATCGCGCGGGCGAATCGACGGCCCGGGATACGCATCTTCAGCCGAACCCAGGCCGCGCCCCAATGCCGGGCCTCGATGCATTCGCCGTAATGCTCGCGACCCGCGCGGTCCTGCCAGTAGAGCCGGTGGTCGGCGGCCCAGCGTAGCCGCACGGGCACCCCGCCCCCCCGCAATCCCAGAGCCCGTTCGCAACGAATCGCGGAAAACACGACGAACAGCGCCGGGAAACCCAATACCGGACGCGATACCGTCAACGCCGCGACAACGACGAACGCCGCGCCATGCGCGGCCAGGCTGGTGAGCCGAAGCGCCGACGACGGCCGGAAGGTGACGTGGATGGTATCGCTAAACCGCACCGGCACAGCATAAGTGCGCGCGACAGCCGCCGGTCAAACGACGAGGGCCTGTTGCCGTTTCGTCCGCGTCCGCGCCAAGCGCTGTTTTGCGGCAAGACGAGGCGTAGCGAACGTAGCGTAGTCGTTCTACGTGAGAGAGCTGCAACGCTGTATTGCCGCAAAACAGCGCTTGTCCCGAAGGGTTGGGCCGCCCATAAAATAAACCAGGGCGCCGATACGGCGTTGCGCGTCTTGATCGTGGCTCGCCACGACCGGCGACGCGCGCCTTGTCTCGACGGATTTGCGGTCTCCAACGCGGCACGTGTACGAAACGGCAACAGGCCCCCGGCAACCGTCAATCTCGGCCGCGATCAGGTCCCCGGCGGGCGCTGGAACTCCCGGATGCGTGCCAGCAGTTCGCCCTGCGCGGGATTCTCGGGCTCGGCCCGCCCCATCATGAGCACCCACAGGTCGGGGTCCTCGTGATTGAGCAGATGCACGAACTCCGTGTGCTGCTGCTCGGTCAGCGTGTCGTAGTCCGACCGGACAAAACGCTCGAGCAGCACGTCCAGTTCCTTCATGCCGCGCCGACACAGCCAGCGCACGCGGGATTTTTCGCTCATATCAGCACCCGGACCGTAAAAGCCCCGCGCTGGCATCCAGCGCGGCGCGTCGGCGAATCGCACCGCCCATCAGTTGCGGCGTGCGACCATCAGCTTCTTGGTCTCCTGAATGGCCTTCGCCGGATTCAGGCCCTTGGGGCAGGTATTGGTGCAGTTCATGATCGTGTGGCAACGATACAGCTTGAACGGATCTTCCAGGCCGTCCAGGCGTTCACCGGTCGCTTCGTCGCGCGAATCCACGATCCAGCGATAGGCCTGCAACAGCACGGCCGGCCCCAGATAGCGCTCGGGGTTCCACCAATAGCTCGGGCAGGCCGTGGAACAGCACGCACAGAGGATGCACTCGTAGTAACCGTCCAGCTTGGCCCGGTCCTCGGGCGTCTGCAGGCGCTCGCGCGTGGGCGGCGTGGTATCGGTCTTGATCCACGGCTCGATCGACTCGAGCTGGGCATAGAAATGCGTGAGGTCGGGCACCAGATCCTTCACCACCGGCATGTGCGGCAGCGGGTAGATACGGACATCGCCGTCGATATCG
Source organism: Salinisphaera sp. SWV1 (assembly GCF_052044155.1). Lineage (NCBI taxonomy): Bacteria > Pseudomonadati > Pseudomonadota > Gammaproteobacteria > Salinisphaerales > Salinisphaeraceae > Salinisphaera > Salinisphaera sp. SWV1. The sequence goes on along the minus strand of NZ_JBQDYE010000001.1, from coordinate 100,524 downwards.
GTGATACGGGTGGTGCAGGCCAGCGTGTTCTTGCCGTCGATGTTGAACGCGCAGGAACCACAGACACCTTCACGGCAGGAACGGCGAAAGGTCAGTGTCGGGTCGATCTCGTTCTTGATCTTGATGACCGCATCGAGAACCATCGGCCCGCAGCGGTCCAGATCGATCTCGAAGCTGTCCACCCGTGGGTTCTCGCCCGCTTCGGGCTCCCAGCGATAGATGCGGAAGGTCTTGGTGTTCTTCGCATCCTTGGGCGCCGGATGGCGCTTGCCCTTGGAGATACGCGAATTCTTGGGCAGTCGAAATTCAGCCATGCTGAGGCTCCATTTCCAAAGTGACCGGTCGGCGCACGGCGCCGACCGCGATTATCCAACGCTAGTAGACGCGTTCCTTGGGCGGGATGTGCTCCATCTCGTCGGTCATCGGATTCATGTGCACCGGGCGATACTCGATGCGCACATCGGTCTCGCCGCTGTTGTGCCAGGTGAGCGTGTGCTTCATCCAGTTCTCGTCGTCGCGCTCGGTGTAATCCTCGTGCGCGTGCGCACCGCGGCTTTCCTTGCGGTTGGCCGCGCCGTGCATGGTACAGATGGCACAGCCCAACAGATTCTCCAGCTCCATGGTCTCGACCAGGTCGCTGTTCCAGGTCATCGAGCGATCGGCAACCGAGACGTTGGCGAACGACTCGACTTCCTTGCCGATCTGTTCGACGCCCTCGGCCAGCATGTCGTCCTTGCGGAAGACCGCGGCGTATTTCTGCATCGAGGCCTGAAGGCTGTCGCGCAGCTCCGCGGTCGGCGTGCCGCCATCGGCGTGGCGCAGTCGGTCGAAGCGATCCAGCGCCTTTTCCTCGGACGCCCGTGTGTCGGCCTTGTGCATCTTGCCCTTGGGTACGATCTCTTCGCAGCGATGGGCGGCGGCCCGGCCGAACACGACCAGGTCGAGCAACGAGTTGGAACCCAGACGGTTGGCGCCGTGGACCGACACGCAGCCGGTCTCGCCGACCGCCATCAGGCCGGGCACGACGGATTCCGGATCGCCGTCCTTGAGCGTCACGACCTCGCCGAAGGCGTTGGTCGGGATGCCGCCCATGTTGTAGTGCACGGTCGGCAGGACCGGGATCGGCTCCTTGGTGGCGTCCACGCCGGAGAAGATGCGCGCCGTTTCGGTGATGCCGGGCAGCCGTTCGTGCAGCACCTCGGGGCCGAGATGCTCCAGGTGCAGGAGCATGTGGTCCTGCTTCTCACCCACACCGCGGCCTTCGTTGATCTCCACCGTTTCGGCACGGCTGACCACGTCCCGCGACGCCAGGTCCTTGGCGTTGGGCGCGTAACGCTCCATGAAGCGCTCGCCTTCCGAGTTGGTCAGGTAACCGCCCTCGCCGCGGGCGCCTTCGGTGATCAGGCAGCCGGCGCCATAGATGCCGGTCGGGTGGAACTGGACGAATTCCGGATCCTGCAGCGGCAGACCGGCGCGCAGCGCCATGCCGATGCCGTCGCCGGTACAGGTGTGCGCCGACGTACAGGAGAAGTACGCCCGGCCATAGCCGCCGGTCGCCAGAATCACCTGGTGAGCACGAAAGCGATGCAGCTTGCCGCCCTGAAGATCCCAGGCCAGCACACCCTTGCACTCGCCGTCCTCGGTCATCAGCAGGTCGATGGCAAAGTATTCGATGAAGAATTCGGCGCGGGCCTTGAGCGACTGTTGATACAGCGTATGCAGCAGCGCGTGGCCGGTCCGGTCGGCCGCGGCGCAGGTGCGCTGGGCGTTGCCCTTGCCGAAATGCGTGGTCATGCCGCCGAACGGGCGCTGATAGATCCTGCCGTCCTCGGTCCGCGAGAACGGCACGCCGTCGTGCTCGAGCTCGATGATGGCCGGAATCGCTTCCTTGGTCAGATATTCGATGGCGTCCTGGTCGCCGAGCCAATCGCCGCCCTTGACCGTGTCATAGGCATGCCAGCGCCAGTCGTCCTCGCCCATGTTGCCCAGCGCGGAAGCGATCCCGCCCTGCGCCGCCACGGTGTGGCTGCGCGTGGGAAACACCTTGGTCACGCACGCCGTTTTCAGGCCCGCGTCGGCCAGCCCGCGGGTGGCGCGCAGACCGGAGCCGCCGGCGCCGACGACGACGACGTCATGCTGATGTTCGATGATGTCATAGCTTTCGCTCATCAGGCGGCTCCCACAAGAATCATGAGTACGGAAACGATGGCCGCGACGGCCAGCAGGATGTTGATCAGTTGCAGCGCGATCAGGGTCGCCAGTTTGACCCCCTCGTTATGGATGTAGTCCTCCACGATCGTCTGCAGGCCCAGTTGCGAGTGATAGAAGATCGCGGCGAGATAGATCGCCAGCAGCGACGCCTGGAACGGCGAGGACAGCCAGTTGGTCACGCTCGAGTAACTGGCGCCGAACTGCGAGGCGAGGCACGCGACAAACCACAGGGTCAGCGGCACCAGCGCCACGGCACTCACGCGCTGGGCCCAGAAGTGGGCGGTGCCGGTCTTGGCGCTGCCCAGGCCGCGCGCCTGGGCCAGCGAAGAACGAATACTGCTCATAGCAAAATCTCCGAAGAACGTCGGCCGTCGATCAGGCGATCAGCGCCCAGATCCAGACGAAAATAGTCAGCGCCGCGGCCACGCCGATGGCGACGAAACCGGTCATGCGGGCCGTTTCCAGATCCAGGCCCACGCCGACGTCCCACACCAGGTGCCGGATGCCGTTGCACAGGTGGTAGAACAGCGCAAAGGACCAGAAGAACATGATCAGCTGTCCGAACCAGGATGCGAATACCCCGTTGACCGCCGCGTAGGCGTCCGGCCCATTGGCGGCGGCGATAAGCCAGACCGCGAGCAGCACGGCCCCGAGCGCGAGCACGATGCCGGAGGCACGGTGGGCGATCGAGGTCAGCATGGATATCTGCCAACGATAAATCTGCAGATGCGGCGAAATCGGTCGGTTCGGCTGACTACTCATACGGTCCCCGGCAGTCGTTTTAAGGAAAAATCGGACGAAATCAGAAGTCGATGCAGCGGCCGTTCTTCTCCCAGTCGCCATAACGAACCGGATCGGGGCCATCGCGACCGCCGTATTCCCTGGGCCGGGACTGTTCCGACAACGGTGTGGTGTCATCCGGCTCTGGCTGAACGCGATCGGGCGCGGACGGCGCGTCGGACGGCTCGCTCATGACTTCGGAACGGGGGTCGTCGACGGGCGTCGCAGGCTGCTTCGGCATACAAATACTCTAAACCTCGCGGGATGGGCTGGCAACCGCGCCGCGTCGGCGAACGGCGTTGCCACACATTGCTTTACAGTCGCTCTACAATACGGGCAAACATGCTTCTGGATGCACTCATGGGCGACGATACGCCTACCGACTCCCTGCGCCTCGGCGTAATCCGCGTGACCGGCCCGGACGCGGGTGAATTCCTGCGCGCACAGCTGTCTAACGATGTCTCGCGGCTCGGCCCCGACCGGCATTTTCTGGCCGCCTGGTGCGACGCGAAGGGCCGAACCCAACTGGTACTGCGCGTGGTGGCGACCCCGGAGGCCTATCTGCTGCTGCTGCCGCAATCGCTGATCGCGAGTGCGCTCAAACGACTGCGGATGTTCGTGCTGCGTTCGAAAGTGGAGCTGGCCGACGTCGGCGCACGCTACGGCATCGTCGGACTGCACGACGCCGACGCCGCGCCGCAGGTCAACGAAACCGCGATCCACGACGGCCAGATATGGCTCGGACTGCCCGGATCGGCCGAGCATCCCGGCCGCACGCTGGTGCTGCATGCGGCGGACACATCCGCGCCCGACCAGGCGCTGGCCGCTGATTCCAGCGCGTGGTTGTTGTCGGACATCGATGCCGGAGTACCGCAAGTGACCGCCGCCACCCAGGGCGAATTCGTGCCGCAGATGCTCAACCTGCACTGGCTCATGGCGGTCGATTTCGACAAGGGCTGTTACCCGGGCCAGGAAGTGATCGCGCGCCTGCATTACCGCGGCCGGTTGACGCGCCGCGTGTTCCGCCTGGCCTGGACCGGGACCTGCCCGATGCCGGGCGAGCCGGTCCACGACGAAACCGGCGATCTCGCCGGCCAGATCCTGCAGGCGGCGGGCGACGACGCAGGCCGGGCCCTGGCGGTCCTCAAGATCGAAGCCGCAGCCCGAAACGGGCTGCGCGCCGAGCACGCCGGCGCGCTGACGCCCCTGGCGCTGCCCTACCCGACGCCCGATTGAGCCGCAGACCACCGGCGGCGGGCCGGCCGCATCAGGCCGGCTTGCGGGGCCGCAACTGCGGGAACAGCAACACGTCGCGAATCGCACTCGCGCCGGTCAGCATCATCACCACGCGATCGATGCCGATGCCGGCGCCGCCGGTCGGCGGCAGCCCGTATTCCAGCGCCGCGATATAATCGGCATCGTAGTACATGGCCTCCTCGTCGCCCGCCTCCTTGGCTGCGGCCTGGGCCCGGAAGCGCTCGGCCTGGTCCTCGGCATCATTGAGCTCGGAGAAGCCGTTGGCGACCTCACGCCCGGCGATGAACAGCTCGAAGCGTTCGGTAACGCTCGGATCGTCATCGCGGCGCCGTGCCAGTGGCGACACCTCGGCCGGATAGTCGGTGACGAACGTCGGCTCGACCAGCCGATGCTCGACCGTGGCCTCGAACAGCTCGGTCAGCCACTTGCCGGGGCCCCAGCTGTCCTCGCCCTTGACGCCGGCGGCCGCGGCGACCGCCCGCAAGCGCTCCGCGTCGTCCAGGTCGGCCGCTTCGATGGCGTCGTTGTAGCGCAGCACCGCCTGCTTCATCGGCAGCCGATCGAACGGCTTGTCGAGCGCGACCGCGTTTTCGTTGCGCGCTGCGGGATACTGTTCGGTCACAACCCGCGACAACTCACGCAGCAGCGCCTCGATTTCGTCCATCAGCACCCGATAATCGGCGTAGGCCTGATAGAACTCGAGCATCGTGAATTCGGGGTTGTGTCGCGTCGACAGCCCCTCGTTGCGGAAATTGCGGTTGAGCTCGAACACACGCTCCAGACCGCCGACCACCAGCCGCTTCAGGTACAACTCGGGGGCGACGCGCAGGTAGAAATCGTGGTCGAGTGCGTTGTAATGCGTCACGAACGGCCGGGCTGCGGCGCCGCCCGGGATCGCCTGCAGCATCGGGGTCTCGACCTCCATGAAGCCGCGCCCCTCGAAGAAGCCGCGCACGGCCCGCAGAATCGCACTGCGCGCGGCGAATACCGCCCGCGCCTGCGGATTGATGATCAGATCGACATAGCGCTGACGATAGCGGGCCTCGGTGTCGGACAGGCCGTGCCATTTTTCGGGCAGTGGCCGCAGCGACTTGGTCAGCAGCTGCAACGCCACTGTCTTGACCGACAGCTCGCCCTTCCTGGTCCGGGTCAGCGTGCCGCGCACGCCGATGATGTCGCCGATGTCGAGCTGCTTGAATGTCTTGTACGCCTCCTCGCCCAACAGGTCGCGCTGCACGAACAGCTGGATCTGGCCACTGGCGTCCTGCAGCGTGGCAAAGCTGAGCTTGCCCATGACGCGCTTGGCCAGCATCCGCCCGGCCAGCGCGACTTCGGTGGCGTCGGCTTCGAGCGCCTCGGCATCGTCGTCCGCGTGCTGGCGCTGCAACGCGTCGGCGCTCGCGCTCGGGCGAAAATCGTTGGGGAATGCATGGCCGCTCTCGCGCCAGCCGGCCAGCTTCTCCTTGCGCTGGGCGACAAGTCGGTGTGTTTCCTCTGCGTTCGTCGGAGCGTCACTCATGTTTAAAGACCCTGGTTAAAGACCCTGCTTGAGGCTTTCTTCGATGAACTGATCGAGATCGCCGTCCAGCACGGCCTGCGTGTTCCCGACCTCGACCCCCGTACGCAGATCCTTGATGCGCGACTGATCCAGCACATACGAACGAATCTGGCTGCCCCAGCCGATATCGGACTTGTCCGCCTCGGTGGCTTCGGCCTCGGCCCGCCGCTGCGCCATCTCGCGCTCGTACAGCTTGGACTTGAGCTGCTTCATCGCCGTCGCACGATTCTTGTGCTGCGAGCGGTCATTCTGACACTGCACCACGATGTTGGTGGGCAGGTGGGTGATGCGCACCGCCGATTCCGTCCGATTGACGTGCTGGCCGCCCGCACCACTGGCACGATAGACATCCACCCGCAGATCCGACGGGTCGATTTCGATCTTGATGTCGTCGTCGATTTCCGGCGCGACAAAGACCGCAGCGAATGAGGTATGCCGGCGCGCCCCCGAGTCGAACGGCGATTTGCGTACCAGCCGGTGAACCCCCGTTTCCGTGCGCAGCCAGCCGTAGGCATAGGGGCCCGTCACGGCGACCGTCGCACTCTTGATTCCAGCGACATCGCCGGCCGACAACTCGGTCACTTCGGTCTGAAAACCGCGATGTTCGCACCATCGCAAGTACATGCGCAGCAGCATCTCCGCCCAGTCCTGGGCCTCGGTGCCGCCCGAGCCGGACTGGATATCGACAAACGCATTGCTCGCATCCGCCTCGCCCGAGAACATGCGCTGAAACTCCAGCGCCTTGAGGTGGCGTTCGACGCCGTCCAGTTCGGCGTCGATCTGATCGACCACCTCGGCGTCGCTCTCGGCTTCGGCGAGTTCGAGCAACTCGTCACTTTCGGCAAGGGTCGCCGTCGCGGCGTCGATCGGCCCGACGATATCCTGCAGCCGCGCCTTTTCCTGCCCGTAGGCCTGCGCCTTGTCGGGCGCCTCGACCCAGATCTGACCTTCGGCCAGTTCCGCATCGAGCTCGCTCAGGCGGTCCTTTTTCTCAGCATGGTCAAAGATACCCCCGGAGGTCGCCCAAGCGCTCGCGCAGCGAGACCATGCGGGTTCGAACAGCGTTGACATCCATATAATTAAAGCTCGGCAGCGTCGGCAAAGCGGTGAATGATTGCAGGTTAGTTTTTATTTCACAACCTGGGCGCTGGATTGCGAACTTCACCAAAAGGTCGCATACTCTTCTAGCACGTCACCGGTCAGGAAACTTGCGTTTACCACTCGGTGAATGGGACCGCACAACAAACCTAAACCCGTTCAAGGGAGTTTTGAACTATGCAATTCAAGCAACCGCTTACCGCATGCGTTGCCGGCGCGCTGGGGCTCGCTGTCTCGGCCGGCGCCTTCGCGCAGGACAATGGCAAGCCGCAGGACAAGCGCTTCTATGTCGCGCCCATGGTGTCCTACGGATTCTTCAACAATGACACGATCGGCAAGTCCTCGGATAGCTTCGGTCGTCTGCATGTGAGCAACGACGATAGCGTGGGTGCCTCGCTCGCCGTCGGCAAGCCGATCAACAGCTGGTTGAACCTCGAGCTGTACGGCTTCTATTTCAATCCGGGCCAGAAGCTCAACGGCCAGGACGCGGGTAACGCCGACCTGTACGGCTTCGGTCTGGACGCATTGTTCTTCCCGGCCCGTGACACCCTGCCGGTATACGGCATCCTGGGTGCCGCCTGGGGCAAGCAGAACCCGGGCTACGGCTCGATCAACGGCAACAACGTCGGCAATAATGCGGATGCGCAGTATCTGGACGCCGGTGTCGGCTACATGTACACCCTCAACGATTACGGCCTGAAGGTCCGCGCCGAGTACCGCTATCGTTACACCACCGTCACCTCGTCCGACGTGCTCGGCGCCGGTTACGAGGACGCGCGTTACAACGACAACATCGTCTCCCTGGGTCTGCAGATCCCGCTGGGTGCGCCGCCGCAGGCGCCGCAGCCAGTCGCGGCGCCGGCACCGACCGGTCCGAAGGATAGCGACGGCGACGGCGTGATCGACGCCAACGACCAGTGCCCGGGTACGCCGCGCGGCACCGAAGTCGATGCCCGTGGCTGCCCGATCGAGAAGAAGGCCCCGATCGTCCTCAAGGGCGTCACCTTCAACTTCGATTCGGCCAAGCTGACCTCGCAGGCGGAAAATCGCCTGAACAACGTGGTCGACGCACTGAACGCCAGCCCGGACGTTGATTTTCGTATCGATGGCTACACCGACAGCATCGGCACCCAGAAGTACAACCTGGGCCTGTCGCAGCGTCGTGTGGATTCGGTCAAGAGCTACCTGACCAATCACGGCATCGGCGCCAGCCGCATCACCGGCACCAAGGGTCACGGCGAGTCCAACCCGGTCGCCACCAACAAGACCGCGGCCGGCCGTGCCCAGAACCGTCGCGTCGAGCTGCACGTCACCAACCAGGGTGACGACAACAGCACGAGCGGCAACAGCGGCATGTAATCGAAGGGTTAACCCCCGACGATCACCGCTTGATGCGGGAAAGCCCGGCCTTTTCAGGCCGGGCTTTTTTATGCCGGCGATCCACGACTCGCGGGTATGCCGGCCCGCCCTTGCCGCGGCGACCGCTCGACGTATTAGACTGGGTGAACCATGGCCGTTCCCGACGATATACGCCGCTGTCTGCGCGACGAGATCGAACGCTACGACACGACGCGCTGCGTTCAGATTGCCCCGGCCGCCTCATTTGTCGACTGGGATGATCTGGGCGTAAGCCGCCTCGTTCTGGATCCGGATTTCGATGCCCGCCGGCCCCTGCCGACGGAACGTGCCGACCTGGCCGTCGTGCTCGATGCGCCGACAGTACTCTCGCGACAAGCCACCCGGGAATTGCTCGGACGGCTGCGTAACTATGCCGCAGGCGCGATCATCGCCGCCTTCCCCAGGGCAGAGACCGGCCGAGACAATGCCTGGTCAACCAGCGACTTTCTCGGCCTGGGGTTTCGCCGCCTCCCCTCGCAACGAGCGATCGAATCCGCCTACTGGCTGTACCGCTACGACATCTTCGATTACAAGATCACCCCCGACTGGCTGAATTCGCGCTACTGGGCCAATCCGGAGCAATGGGGCAAGCGTCGCTGGTAGGCACTGTCGATGTCGTTGGCGCGCGATGGATCTCGCCGGTCGTTTTCATGGCGGGCTCGGCCCGGGCACGTGCGGTATCGGCTGGATACAGCGCATGGCGCCCGTGCGCCTGCGCGACAGGTCGCGCAGGCGGCAACGCCGTCAGTTCCCGGCTGCGGTGGCAGCGTTCGTTCGACGGTACGTTCTTCGCCGCGGCACGCGATCCGCGTCCCAGTGTTCGACCGCCCAGTCGATCACGCCAGCCACCGAGTGCGCCGCAAGCGCGGCAGGCGGCCTCTGTCCGAGCAACAAGAGGCACTGGACCAGCTGTTCCTGACGTCGAACCGAATCCAGCGCCAGCGCGCCCGTGCTCTTGCCCAGCTTCTCGCCGGCCGCGTCCACGATTACCGGAATATGACCATAGGTCGGGGGGCAAAGATCGAGACAGCGATGGATCCAGACCTGACGAGGCGTGGACGACAACAGATCGGCGCCCCGTATTACCTCGGTTACCCCCTGCTCGGCGTCATCGAGAACGGTCGCCAGCTGATACGCCGCTACGCCATCGGCACGGCGTATCACGAAATCGCCGATGTCCGCCGCCAGATCCTGCACATAGCGCCCCTGAATGCGATCGGCCACGGCAACAACGCCGGCATCGGCACGTAGCCTGACCGCGCGTGCGCATCGCCCCTGCGGAAGCCCGTCGCGGCACGTGCCCGGGTAGATGGGACCCTCGAGCCCCGCCGGCCCGCTCTGCGCTTCACGGCGGCTGCAAGCGCAGTCAAACGCCAGCGAAGCGTCGCGCAGGCCTGCCACAGCGGCAGCGTAGGCCGCGCGGCGTTGCGACTGATACAGAATCGGGCCGTCGTGCGTGAGACCGAAAGCCGCCAGTGTGTCGATGATGGCGCGGTCGGCGCCCGGCACCACACGGGGCGCGTCGAGATCGTCGATACGCAGGAGCCAGCGGCCGCCCTGGCTGCGGGCCTGGCAGAAGCTGGCCAGCGCGGCAATCAGGGACCCGAAATGCAACGGGCCAGTGGGTGATGGCGCGTAGCGTCCGACAATCTGGATCATATACCGATCCCGTAATCGTTACCCGCATTCCGGCCGAGCGCGCGCCAAGTCCGCGGCCGCGTCCCCATCCGCCATAAAAAAACCCTGCTCGGAGGCCGATGCAAGGCATTGCTCTGACAGTAAGATGGTCGGGGTAGCAGGATTTGAACCTACGACCTTCTGCACCCCATGCAGACGCGCTACCAAACTGCGCCATACCCCGACGAGCTGCGCATCATAGCAGACTCTGCGCCAGTGACAAGATGCGGATCACGGCGTCAGCAACTGCACGATCGATTCAAGCTCCCGCCTCACCGCGGCCAACGAATCGGCCGCGACCGCGCTGTCGTTCAATGAGGCGAGCGCCCGGCCCTTGCCCGCCAGTTGCTGGCGCGCCCCCTGAATGGTGAACCCCTGGTCGTAAAGCAGATGGCGGATGTCGCGCGCGATCTGAATATCGCGTTGCTGATAGTAGCGACGATTACCTCGCCGCTTCACGGGTTTGAGCTGCGAGAATTCCTGTTCCCAGTAACGCAACACGTGCGACTTCACCCGACACAGATCGCTCGCCTCGCCGATCGAGAAGTAGCGCTTGTCGGGAATGAGCGGCAGCGCCGCAGCTTCAGTTGTCGGTTCGGGACTCGACCCGGGCTCGCATTTTCTGTCCGGGCTTGAAGCTGACGACTCGCCGTGCCGAGATTGGGATTTCTTCACCGGTTTTAGGGTTTCGCCCTGGCCGCTCGTTCTTGTCGCGGAGTTCGAAGTTCCCGAAACCGGAGAGTTTGACGTAATCGCCGTTTTCGAGGGTGCTTCGAAGTTCTTCGAAGAAGAGATCGACAAATTCCTTGGACTCTCGCTTGTTGAAGCCAAGCTGTTCGAACAGCCTTTCCGTCAGGTCCGCTTTCGTAAGCGCCACGTCATTCCCCCCTGAGTCTGGCGTCGCAACGCGCGCGCAGAGCGTCGGTTACGTCAGTTATGATTCGATCCACCGTCTCGTCATTAAGCGTGCTCGTTTTATCTTGGAAAATCAAGCTCAAAGCCACGCTTTTCAAGCCGCTTTCCAGATCGTGGCCACGGAACACATCAAATACCTGGACGGACTGAATCAGGTCATTGTCCAACGCGTCGACGGCGGCGATCAGGTCGCCGACGGCCACCGTCTCGGGCACCACCAGCGCCAGGTCCCGAGTCACCCGCGGCTGATCGGACGGTGCGGTGTAACGCACGACATCGGTCGCTTCCAGGGCGCTGCGATCGATTTCGAACAAATAGGGCAGCGCCTGCCCCTTGTAGCGGCGAGCGAACCCGGGCGCCAGCTGCCCGACCCAACCCACGGGCTGACCACCCACGTAGATCCGTGCCGATCGGCCCGGATGCAGCGCCGGGTGCGTCTCGGGCTGCAGTTCGGGAACACTTCCGGCGCGTGCGAACAGCGCCTCGACATCGCCGCGCACGTCAAAGAAATCCACTTCGCGCGCGGTCTCGTCCCAATGCGGCGGGTGTGCCGCGCCGGCGATCAGGCCCGCGATCGTGTCGACCTGCGCCATCCCGTTCTCGGCCCCGGCTGCAGGCCAGAAGCGCAGGCCCTGCTCGTACAGGCGCACCCGTGACTGTTGCCGGCGGCTGTTGTGCGCCCATGCGCCCAGCAGGCCGGCCCAGAGCGTGCGCCGCATCACGATCATCTGCTCTGAAATCGGATTGTCCAGGGTCAGGGCCGCGGCATCGCCGGTGAGTTCGGCGTGCAACTCGGGGTCGACGAAACTATAGGTGATGGCCTCGTGGTAGCCGCGCTGGCGCAGCACCTCGCCGGGCAAGCTCGCTTCCAGCAGCGCATTGCCGACCCGCGCGGGCGGCAGGACGACGCCCGCGGCCTCGGCGGTTAACCGGTCGTAACCGTAAACGCGCGCGACCTCTTCGACCAGATCGGCTTCGATCGACAGATCGTAACGCCAGCTCGGCGGCACGACCCGCCACGCCTGATCGCCGACCGGCTCGCAGCCTGCGCCCAGGCCGATGAGTGCCGCCGCGATGAAGTCCCCGGGAATAGGCTGCCCGAGCAGTCGCGTCATCTGCTCGCCGTGCAGCTCGATGGTCCGGTCTTCGGGCCATACCGGCCGGCCCTCGACGATTGCCGCCGGGCCGCAGCGACCACCGCCGAACGCCAGCATCAGGGCACTGGCACGGTCCAGTGCGCGCGCATGCAGCGCCGGGTCCACGCCACGTTCGAAGCGGTGCAGTGAATCGGTATGAATCTTGTAGCGACGCCCCTGGCCGGCGACCGCCGCGGGGGTGAAACATGCCGCCTCGAACAGGATATTACTGGTGTTCGCGTCGACCGCCGTGCGTTGGCCGCCAATCATCCCGGCGATGGCGACCGGTCCCTCGTCGTCGGCGACGACGAGCGTATCCGCCTGGAGTTCGACGTCCTGACCGTCCAGGGTGGTGATCGGCTCCCCGGCACGCGCACGCCGTACACGAATGCTGCCAACGAGCTTGTCGGCATCGAAGGCATGCATCGGCTGGCCGATATCGAGCATGACATAGTTGCCGATATCAACCGGCAGATTGATCGAGCGAATGCCGGCCCGGCGCAGGCGCTCGCGCATCCAGACCGGCGCCGCCGCGAGCGGATCGACGCCGTCGATACGGCGACCGGCATAGGCCGCGCACAGGTCGGCCGCCTCGATGACGATGTCAGCAGCGCCAGCGCCGCCCTCGGCGGGCGGATCCGCCGGGGTATCCCTGAGTTCAGCGCCGAAGGCCACCGCGACTTCGCGCGCGACGCCGCGCATGCTCAAGCAATCGCCGCGATTCGGCGTGAGATCGATCTCGACCACCGTATCGCTGGCGTCGAGATAGTCGGCCAACGCGCAGCCTACCGGAGCGTCGGCCGGCAGCAGCCACAGCCCCGCGGTGTCGCCGCCCAATCCCAGCTCTGAGGCGCTGCACAGCATGCCATTGGAGGCGACGCCGCGCAGTTTGGCCGCCTTGATCTTCATCCCGCCCGGCAGCCGCGCGCCAACTGTCGCCACCGGAACCCGGACACCGGCGGCGACGTTGGGTGCGCCACAGACGATCTGCTGGCGCGCCGCACCGGTATCGACCTCGCAGACGCGCAGTTTATCGGCATCGGGATGGGCCTGGCAGCTGACCACCTCGCCCACCACCACGCCGCTGAGATCGGGCGCCGCCGGCTCGATGGCATCGACTTCCAGCCCTGCCATCGTCAGCTGCTCGGCGATCGCCTCGATGCTCGCGTCCACGGCCACCCATTCACGGAGCCATTGCTCGCTGATTCTCATAGCGCGTCCTTAAGCGAACTGCGCGAGCATGCGCAGATCGTTGTTGTAGAACTGGCGCAGATCGGTCACGCCATAACGGAGCATGGCCAGCCGCTCAATCCCCATGCCGAAGGCGTAGCCGGTGTAGCGCGACGGGTCCACACCGGCGGCTTGCAACACGTTCGGGTGGACCATGCCGCAACCCAGCACTTCCATCCAGCCGGACCCGGTGCCAAGTCCCAGGCCGTCGATGTCGACTTCGGCCGAGGGTTCGGTGAACGGGAAATACGACGGCCGGAAGCGCAGCGTGAGTTCCGTATCGAAAAACGCCTGAAGAAACGATTGCAGTTCCGCACGCAGCTCCGCGAAGCTCACATGCTCGGCGACATACAGGCCCTCCACCTGATGGAACATTGGGCTGTGGGTGCGATCGGAGTCGTGCCGATAGACGCGCCCCGGCGCAATCACGCGGATCGGCGGTTGCCGCTGCTCCATGGTACGGATCTGAACCGGAGAGGTATGCGTGCGCAGCAACAGACGACCGGCGTCGAGGTAGAACGTGTCCTGCATGGCGCGCGCCGGGTGATCCGGCGGCACGTTGAGGGCTTCGAAATTGTGATAGTCGTCCTCGATCTCGGGACCTTCCACCACCTCGAAGCCGCGCTGGACGAACAATGCCTCGATGCGGCGGCGGGTGAGCGTGATCGGGTGGATCGCGCCGGGCGTCTCGCCGCGCCCGGGCAACGTCACGTCAACCGACTCGCGCGCCATGCGCTCGGCGAACTGGCGCTCCTCGAGCGCGTGGCGCCGACGCTCGATGGCCTCGGCGAGCTCGCGCTTGAGCGCGTTGATCTCCGCCCCGGCCGACTTGCGTTGTGCCGCGGGCAGCGCGCCCAGGGACTTGAGGCGCGCGGTGATCTCGCCTTTCTTGCCGAGCAGCGCCACGCGCTGCGCATCAAGGGCGCGCAGATCCTCGGCCGCTGCGATATCCGACATCGCGCGTTGGCGCAACTGCTCGAGTTCACTCGTCATGCGCTCGGCCCTCCCGGCCGTCTCCGAACTACGGTTTGTTTTGAGGCCCGCAAAACAAAAGGGAAAGGCCACGGCCTTTCCCTTTGATCGCCATCCATCAAACAGCGCGCGACGGGCGCGCAGCGATCACAGCTATTGGGCGGCCTTGGCCTGCGCCAGAACGGCGGCAAACGTCGCCTTGTCGCGCACCGCGAGATCGGCCAGGATCTTGCGATCGAGCTCGATACCGGCCTTCTTCAAACCGTTCATGAATGTGCTGTAGGACATGCCCTGGGCCTTGGCGGCAGCGCTGATCCGGGTGATCCACAGCGAGCGGAAATCGCGCTTGCGATTGCGACGATCGCGATAGGCATACTGGCCCGCCTTGATGACCGCCTGGTTCGCCACCCGGAACGTGCGGCTGCGCGCGCCGTAGTAGCCCTTGGCCTTTTTGAGAATCTTCTTGTGACGGGCCTTGGCCGTCACGCCGCGACTGACTCGTGCCATTTTCGCGCTTCCTGTTGTAAATCTAATGGAAAGCGCGCCGAAGTCGGCGCGCTATGAATATCCGAGTGTCGGCAACGCCCTATTTATAGGGCAGCAGACGCTCCATCGGGCGCTGGTCCGCCTTGTCGACGAGGGCGCTCTTGGCCAGGCGCTGCTTACGCTTGGGCGCCTTCTTGGTCAGGATGTGATTCCCGAAGGCGCGAGCGCGCTTGAGCTTGCCGCTGCCGGTGCGCTTCAAGCGCTTGGCGGCGCCGCGATTTGTCTTGATCTTAGGCATACGACTCTCTTCTCGACTCGAACTGTAGGCGGTTACGCCGCTATTTCTTGCTGTTTCGGGGCACGCCCTTGATCGGGGACATGACCATGGTCATCAGGCGACCCTGCATTTCCGGCCGCTGTTCAACGGTGGCCCATTCCTCCAGATCGGACTGGACGTGTTCCATCAATTCCATGCCAAGTTCCTGATGGGCCATTTCACGACCCCGGAAACGCAGCGTGATTTTGATCTTGTCCCCGTCTTCCAGAAACTCTTTGAGCTTGCGCAGCTTGATGTTGTAGTCGCCCTTGTCGGTACCGGGGCGAAATTTCACTTCCTTGAGCTGCGTTTGCTTCTGCTTCGACTTGCCGGCTTGCTGCGTCTTCTTCTTTTCGAAGACGTGCTTGCCGTAATCCATGATCCGCGTTACCGGCGGGCTCGCATTCGGCGACACCTCGACGAGATCGAGATCATATTCACCGGCTTTCGCCAGCGCTTGCTCGATTGGCATGATGCCAACCTGTTCACCTTCGGGATCGATGACTCGAACTTCCCGCGCAGTGATCGCTTCGTTTCTGCGATCTTTTTGGGCAGCAGCGATTGTCGACATCCTCCTTGCTAAGCCGGCGTCACACCCGGTCGACCGGTCCGACGGGCGTAAAGCGCGCGATTATATATAAAACACCGCGTGAATTCTACCAGCTTGTTGGGTTCATTCTCGGTTCCTGATCTGGGTCGTCGCCCGTTCCACGAAATCGGCCACCGGCATGGCGCCGAGATCCTCACCATTTCGGGTACGAACGGCCACCGCGCCATCAGCCATCTCGCGATCGCCGACTACCAGCAGATAGGGCACACGTTGCATTGTATGCTCCCTGATCTTGTAGCCGACCTTTTCATTTCTCAAGTCCGTATCGACTCGGATGCCGGCATCCCGCAGGGTATGCGCCAGCGCCGACGCGTATTCGGCCTGGGCATCGGTAATGTTGAGAACAACCGCTTGCGTCGGCGACAGCCAGACCGGCATCGAGCCCGCATGGTGTTCGATGAGAATACCGATGAAGCGCTCGAGAGAGCCCAGTATGGCACGGTGCAGCATGACCGGCACCTGCCGATCGCCGTTTTCGTCGACGTATCCGGCGCCCAGCCGCTCGGGCATGGAGAAATCCAGCTGCATGGTGCCGAGCTGCCAGACGCGATTGAGACAGTCGCGCAGCGAGAACTCGATCTTGGGGCCGTAAAAGGCGCCCTCGCCCGGCTGCAGCTCGAAATCCAGGCCCTTGTCCTCGAGACACTTCTGCAGGGCCGCCTCGGACTTGTCCCAGATCTCGTCGGAGCCGACTCGCTTTTCCGGGCGCGTCGACAGCTTGATCAGCACGTCGTCGAAGCCGAAGTCAGCATAGACCTCGTACAGCAGGTCCGTGAACCTGGACACCTCTTCGCCCACCTGCGCCTCGGTGCAGAAGATATGCGCATCGTCCTGGGTAAAACCGCGCACGCGCATCAACCCGTGCAGCGTGCCCGAGGCCTCGTTGCGATGACAGGAGCCGAACTCGGCCAGCCGCAGCGGCAGGTCGCGATAGCTCTTCAGGCCGCGATTGTAGATCTGCACGTGCGCCGGGCAATTCATCGGCTTGACCGCGAACTGGCGATCCTCCGAACCGGTGATGAACATGTCGTCGGCGAACTTCTCGGCGTGGCCGGATTTCTCCCACAACGACAGATCGATCAGCGACGGTGTATGGACTTCCTTGTAGCCTTCGCGATCCAGGCGCGCGCGGATGTAGTCGGTGATCTGCAGATAGATCTGCCAGCCGCGGTCGTGCCAGAAGATCATGCCCGGGGCTTCTTCCTGGATATGAAACAGATCCTGCTTGCGGGCGATCAGCCGATGATCGCGCTTCCTGGCCTCCTCGAGGAAGACCAGATGCGCTTTCAGATCCTTCTCACTGGCCCAGGCGGTACCATAGATGCGGGTGAGCATCTCGTTGTCGGAGTCGCCGCGCCAGTAGGCGCCGGCCAGACTCATCAGCTTGAAGTGGCGCAGGTGCCGCGAGTTGGGCACGTGCGGACCGCGGCACATGTCCACGTAATCCTCGTGGTGATACAGCGCGATGGTCTCGCCTTCCGGGATTTCACGCACGATCGCCTGCTTGTAGGGCTCGTTGCGATCGGCAAACGTCGCCAGCGCCTTGTCGCGCGTGACCACTTCGCGGATCACCTCGTGATCGCGCTTGGCCAGTTCGTGCATGCGCGCCTCGATCGCCTCGAGATCGTCGGGCGTGAGCGCGCGGCCGATGTTGATGTCGTAATAGAAGCCATCGTCGATGACCGGCCCGATGGCCATCTGCACGTCGGGATACATCGTCTTGAGCGCCTGGCCGAGCAGATGCGCACAGGAGTGGCGGATGATGTCGAGCCCGTCCGGCTCGCGTGCCGTGACCAGTTCGACTTTCGCGTCATGATCGATGGGCACGGAGGCATCGGCCAGTTCGCCATCGATGCGCGCGGCAAGTGTGGCCCGGGCCAGGCCGGCGCCGATCGACTCGGCGACCTGCATGCCGGTCACGGCCTGATCGAACTGTTTGACGGTACCGTCGGGAAGCGTGATGGCGGGCATCGCGATGTCCTACTCAGTGGCGGCCGATACGAAGAGCCGCGTGCATGGCCGACCCGAGCGGGCCGCTGAAAGCAAAAAAGCCGCCGGCGAGAGCCAACGGCTGATTCTTCGATTCTGGTACGCATGGCCGGATTCGACAACACGACACCAACGCCGCAGGGCGACAGCAGGATCCACGTCTTCGCGAGAAGGCGACAACCGCGACCCGAAGGGTCGATGGTGACAATCCCACGATCCATCGCCACACGGCAATCCACGGCTTTAACCGCGAATCAGCGAAAGTGGTAGGCGCGGCCGGATTCGAACCAGCGACCTCTACCATGTCAAGGTAGCGCTCTAACCAACTGAGCTACGCGCCTGCTGAGGTGCGAAAAGATACCGGCATCCGTCGGTTTCGGCAACCCCCTGCCGGAAAAAATCTCGAGAACCCAGACGCGGCGAACCTGTCGCCCCCTGCGGCGACGCAGCCGCGGCGACTACCCCGCCTTCGCCGGCAGTTCCAGCGCATACTCGCGGATCTTGCCGATCCGGTCGCGGATCCGGCCGGCCTCCTCGAATTCGAGATTCTCGGCGTGCTTGAACATCTGCTTCTCGAGCTTCTCGATCTCCTTGGCCAACTGGCTTGCCGACATTTTGGCGTAGTCGGCGCCGACCTCGGCAACCTTTTTCTTCTCCTTGACCTGGCTGTAGTCCTCGTAACCGTGGCGCATCACGTCGGCGACCGCCTTCTGGATGGTCTTGGGCGTGATGCCATGCTCTTCGTTGAAGGCGATCTGCTTGGCGCGCCGGCGTTCGGTTTCGTCGATCGCCCGGCGCATGGAGCCAGTGATCTGGTCGGCATAGAGAATCGCGCGACCCTCGACATTGCGGGCCGCACGGCCCATGGTCTGGATCAGCGAACGCTCGGCCCGCAGGAAGCCTTCCTTGTCGGCATCGAGCACGCCCACCAGCGCCACTTCCGGGATATCCAGCCCTTCACGCAGCAGGTTGATTCCCACCAGCACGTCGAACTCGCCGAGACGCAGATCGCGAATGATCTCGCTGCGCTCGACGGTGTCGATGTCCGAGTGCAGATAACGCACCGCCACCCCGGCTTCGTGCAGGTATTCCGTCAGATCCTCGGCCATGCGCTTGGTGAGTGTGGTCACCAGCACACGCTGCTTTTTCGTCACCACGGTCTGAATCTCGGACAGCAGATCGTCGACCTGGGTCTCGGCCGGGCGAATCTCGACCTCCGGATCCACCAGGCCGGTCGGCCGCACCACCTGTTCGACGGTGTTGTCGGTGTGTTCGAGCTCATACGGCCCCGGCGTGGCCGAGACATAGATCCGCTGCGGCGCCACCCGCTCGAACTCCTCGAACTTCAGCGGGCGATTGTCCAGCGCCGACGGCAGCCGGAAACCGTACTCGACCAGCGTCTCCTTGCGCGCGCGGTCGCCCTTGTACATGCCGCCGATCTGGGGCACGGTCACATGCGACTCGTCCAGCACCATGATCGCGTCGTCCGGCAGATAATCCAGCAGACACGGCGGCGGCTCGCCCGGCGCGCGACCGGACAGATAGCGCGAATAGTTCTCGATGCCGGAACAGAAGCCGATCTCGTTGATCATCTCCAGGTCGAACAGCGTGCGCTGCTCGATGCGCTGGGCCTCGATCAGCTTGCCCACCGACTGGAAATACTTCACCCGCTCCTGCATCTCGGCCTTGATCGAATCCATCGCGCCCACGATGCGCTCGCGCGGGGTGACGTAATGAGTCTTCGGATAGATCGTCAGGCGTGGCACCTTGCGATTGACCGTCCCGGTCAGCGGATCGAAGAACGACAACCGCTCGATCTCGTCATCGAACAGTTCGATGCGCACGGCCTCTTCATCCTCCTCGGCCGGAAACACGTCGATGATCTCGCCGCGCACGCGATAGGTGCCGCGCTCCAGCGTCATGTCGTTGCGCGTGTACTGCAGCTCGGTCAGGCGCTTGACCAGATCGCGTTGACCGATCTGCTCGCCTTCGTCCAGATGCAGGACCATGGCGAAGTAGGCCTGCGGGTCGCCCAGGCCGTAGATCGCCGATACCGAGGCCACCACGATGGTGTCGCGGCGCTCGATCAGCGCCTTGGTCGCCGACAAGCGCATCTGCTCGATGTGCTCGTTCATCGACGAATCCTTCTCGATGAAGGTATCCGACGACGGCACATACGCCTCGGGCTGATAATAGTCGTAGTAGGAGACGAAGTACTCCACGGCGTTGTCCGGGAAGAACTCCTTCATCTCCCCGTACAACTGCGCCGCCAGCGTCTTGTTCGGCGCCATGATCAGCATCGGCCGGCCGGCCTTCATGGCGACGTTGGCCATGGTGAAGGTCTTGCCCGAACCGGTCACGCCCAGCAGCACCTGATGCGCAAGGCCATCGTCCAGCCCTTCCACCAGGCCCTCGATCGCAGCCGGCTGATCGCCGGCGGGCGCCCAATTCGCTTTAAGTTGCAGTCCGTTGCTCATAGCTCCAACCATTGGCCCGGAAACGGGCGATTACAAGGCGTTGCGATACGCACCGCGCCGCGCCGTCGACGCACCCGCGGGCGAGCTGCGAACGCATGCATACAACCGGATTCCCGGTACGACAAACGATTTGCCGACACAGGCTTGCCAATCGGGATTTCATCGCCTAGGATACGCGTCCTTCGCCGCGGTGCGGTGAAGAAATTCCCCGGTAGCTCAGTTGGTAGAGCGGGTGACTGTTAATCACTAGGTCGGCGGTTCGAGCCCGTCCCGGGGAGCCAAATAAATCAAAGGGTTGCGCGCTTCGGTCGCAACCCTTTTTTATGCGTGTCCGGAATATGTCCGTGTATAGAACACGCCATTAATTGCGAACGGTGAGTCTTGCGCCCAGCATCCGGCCAACCTCTACCGGTAGACACCTAACACTAGATCGTGCGCTGATTCATCTACCGGTAGATATAGATCTGAGCTGGAATCAGTGCCCGGGCAGAAGCGGCCCCGAATCCACGTCCAGGTCCACCGGCCCCTCGCTCCAAAGGGAGCGCAGCTGCGGCCGGCCTTCGTGGTCGATCTGGATCCGGATAAGGCCGTTGACGGGCTGTTGCGGCGCCGCCGGTTTGGCTGCTGACGGTTGGTCGGTCGATCGGCGCCGCAGCGGCGGCGGCTGGTTATCCGGCGCGGCCTGTTTATGCGGTAGCCAGGGTCTGGGCATCGCACTGCTGTCAGGCGCCGGCCGCGGCGGCGCCGGCCTGTTATCTGGCGCGGATGGCTTGGATCTGCGTGCCTCACGCCCACCGCCGGCTCCAAACCATGACTTGATACCGCCCAGCGCTTGCTCAGCGTAGCGGTATGCCAGCCACGATCCCGGCGACAAGGCGGATCGCTTCGCCATCCATTTATCGAGGCCATTCTTTTTGATCTGGTTATAACTATCCCAGCCCCCAAGAGCACCGAGCGTGATCAAGCTGGTGCCGGCGCCACCGAGCAGCCCAAGCTTGCCAGCGCCGCGCGTTTCCATTCCGCTACGAAGCTCTTTCTGCTTCGCGATCACTTTGCCCAGCTTCCAGCCGTACTTGAGCACAGCGCCGCCGGCCGTTGCCAATGCAACCAGCCAAGGCCCTGCGAGCAGCCCCATGATACCCATGGCGGCATTTTTCCAGCCGCCGATCATGTGCACCAGGTTCTGGATCGATTGCGCCGTGTCTTGAATCGACTTCATCGTCTTCTGGATGCGCTTGGGCAGCTTGTTCGCGAATTGAGCAGACCAGCGGGCGATCTCAGCATGGTGTCCGACGATGTAGTTGGTCAGCTTCTTGATGCTCGCCGTCAGCGCATCGAGCTGTTTGCCAACGATCGTGAACTTTGCGCCCTGAAGGGCTGTGCCGAGGTTCGTCAGCGCATCTTTGAAGCGCTCTGCCGCATGCGCCGTGTCGGCGGACATCGCCCCGAAAAGCCGCTTGTACTGCGCCTCCAGCTGTTGGACCACGCCATACCCGCCATCGACGATCTGGCTTATTTCCAGATTGCCCCGGCTGAACGCCGCAGCGGCGCCGGCGATACGATCGGCATGATTTGGCGTGGCCGCCATTGCTTTCAGATAGAGGTTGAACGCCGTTTTAAGTTTTTTGGTGTGCTCGAGCGCCTTGAGTAACTGCGGGTTCGCGTCTTTGAGGTACGTGCCCAGCGTCCCTTTTCCGTGCTGGGTTCGAAGCTGCCCCCAGCGCCGGGAAAACGTCTTGAGCCCCTGATTCAGCTTGTCCTGCGACACACCCTGGCGGTTCGCAACGTACTGCCACCGTTGCAGCGTCTTGATATTGACGCCGATATCGCGCGAAGTCTTGGCGAGCTCGTCGCCTGTGTCTGCCACGTTGGAGACCGCCCGACTGGCCGCATAACCAATGCCGGTCGCCGCACCCGCGATACCGACGGCATATCGTCTCGTGACCCGGTTCAGGCGACTGAAATCCCGTCCGACTTCGCGCGTGGCGTGGCGCACCTGCCGCTGCATCTGCCGCAGCGGGCCGCCGATACGGTTCTGCAACTCCAGGATTACTGAGCTTTTGCGTTCAGACATGAATCACCTGTCATCCGGGCGAAGGTGCTGGATACGCTCGAGCCAGAACTCCGCTTCAGACAGCCGGAGAGACCAGAGCACGGGCGGCGGCCAGCCGTAGGTTTGCGCGATCAGCCCGAGGGCGTCTTTCCAATGGGTGCCGCGCCACCCGACAAAAAATCGTTCAGCCACTCGAACATCGGCAGCGTGTCGCGCAGCGGTAGCTTCTTGACCTCAACCGCCTGAATACCGGCGCAGCTGGCGATCAGGTTGACCATCTGTTCGTTCTGGTTGCCCTCCGGCTCCATGCTGCATAGATCGCCGGTAACCGGTTCGCGAAGATGCAGCTTATCCAGCTCTGTGCCGTCCAGATCTCGGACAGGCGTTGATAACGGGAACGCGGTTCGTGATGGATTCGGATTCATTTGCGGACTCCGTTGAACGGTGTAAGCGGCCGAAGGCGCGGAAGCACACGGAGGCGCAACCCAAACCGTTGCTTGATTTCGCGCACGGGCCAGCCAATGCGGTGTTTCACCTCCAGGATGGCGCTGGATTTTCGTTCCATGGTGATCTCCGGTGGTGATCGGCGCTCAGCCGCTGCCGTGCGGTAGATTTGCGACAGGGCGAGGCCGGTGGTCACGCGCTTCCTGCTTTCACCGCCGGCGGGGATCTGAAAAGGATGATCCTCGATCAGCTGACGGATCACGGCGTTTCGTGTCAGCGCGTATTGATTGACGATGGTGTCGAGCTGGTACACCACGTATTCGGGTAAGTCGATCTCGATTCGCTGCGAAGCGTTGCTGTGTTGCATAACGCGTTTTCAACTTCCTGTTTTCGTGGCGTGATAAAGGTTCCGCCGTCGCACCCCGGAGCAGGGCACACGGAGGCGGAACAGCCGAGATCAGCGGGTCTCGACCCCGTTGCAACGCGACATGCCAACGCGCGCCACTTGCCAGCAGCTCATAAAAAGATGCATGCAGGCGCTAGGCGCCCGGATTCATGTACATCGCGTGCCAGTCGATCGCGGCCACGCCCATGTCGAACACCACGCGCCAGCGCAGATTCAACGTATTGAAGTCTTCATGCTGGCGGAGCTGGCCCGTCGATTGGCCGTCGAGATAGACCACTTCGAACGTGTCATGAGCATGGGGGTTGCCGGTCAGGAACCAGGCGCCGCCCGCAAAATCATCGATGCGCGGATCCACCACGACAGTCAGCTGACGAATCCACTCCGGAACCACGGAGCTGGTCATATTGGGCTGAATCGAGGAAACGATTTGAAGCGCTTCGGTCTCGCGATCCGCGCCGACTACGATGCAATGGGGCGTGACGTTGAGATAAGACAGACCCTGAATACCGCGCTGCTTGCGCAGCGCTGCCCGCGCTTCACCTAGTGATGCGGTCGTGATCGCCGAACCGGTCGCCGCCACGTTGCCATGGCTCGAATCAAACAACGGATTGCCGTCGCGCATCGTGGGGTTATCGGCAAGCAGCTGATATACCAGATCGGATTCCTTGCGCGCAGCGGCCATGCCCATGGCCTGCGGGACTCGGGTCAGCTGGCCCAGGTCGTCATTGATCAACGCTTTACGGGAAATCGACACCATGCGCGCATAGGTCTCGGCCTGGATCGTCTCCTTTGCGGTATCCGACATGCCGCCTTCGGTGATCTCGCCGTCTTCCTTGACAATCTCGAGGTCGGGCGCTTCGGAGAGCGCGACCCGGCTGCTTTTCTTGAAGTCGGACACACTCCCGCTCCGCGTCCAAGTATCGCGATGCGTCGTCGCGCCTTCGGACTCGAGGCCGTGGATAAGCGCCTTGTGCGCAATGTTCTCTGTAAGTGCTGGCAGATCGGACGTGGTGAGCGCTGCCTGGATCATGCCGTCTGCACCTTCACCGGTCACGGTGCGGCCATGGCGCGAGAGGCAAGCCGCAGCGAGATCGCGAACCGTGCAGCCGCGAAAATCGCGCGCCGCCGGATGCGGGTCTTTCAACGGGATGCCATAGCGCAACAGCATGCCGTCGGTTGCGGCTTCGATGAAACCGTCCTGGCCACGGCTGAAACTACCGCTGTAGCGACGCGACCCGCCGCCAACGGGGGCAATCTGAGCGTTACCGAACATCTCATCCTGATGCGTGCCGAGTGGTTCGGCGTCCTGGCCGATCTTGTTCAACAGCCGCGTGCGAGCCGCATCGGCGCTGCATTCCATGTCATCGATGCAGGCCTGCTCGACTTCCGACACGCCCGGCTGTGAACGAAACGCCGCAAACGCCGAGCGGATATCCTGCCGACGGCTCTGCTCCTTCGCTTTGAAATCATCCAGGGCGGCGGCCGCCGTCTGCGGGTCCGTGTTCTTCGCCGACTGCGGACCGGTTGCTTTGTCTGCCATTGCGTATAGCCTCGTTTGAATATGCGCTGGGACGTTGCCAAACGCGGATAGATCGATGGACGCGGCCACGTCGAGCGCACCGGTGATGCGATCGACAAAACCAGCCGCTTGGGCTTCTTCGGCCGTGTACCAGGTTTCGGCGGCCATGATCGCCTTGACGCGATCAAGCGGCATGCCGGATTTGGCGGCGTAGGCGCGCTGCATGCTGTTCGAAACTTTGTCGAGCAGTTCCGCCGACTGGCGTAGATCCCGCGCGTTACCGCCGGCGCCGACCCATGGGTCATGAATCATCATCAGCGCGTTGTCGGCCATGGCAACGTCATCGCCGGCCATGGCGATGTAGCTGGCCGCCGATGCCGCGATACCGTCTATGTAAACGTTGACGGGGGCACGGTGCTGTTGCAGCGCGTTGAATATCGCGCTGCCTTCGAAAGTCGAGCCGCCACCCGAGTTGATGCGGACATCGACGGGCATGTCAGGCAGCGCCGCAAGCTGTTCGACAATCGGCTGCGATTCAACTTCGCCGCCGATGTCGCCGTAGATCCAGACTGTCTGGGGTATCGTCATGCAGCTAGGTTGCGCGCGAGCCCGCCCTGTTTGAATAGTCGGCAGAATCAAACAAGGTCATCGTTTGAACCAGCCCATCGCGCTGCGCTTGCGTCTCACCTAGCAGCACCTGGCGGAGCGCCGACCGCGACGTGGGCACCTCGCCCGGATATCGTGTGATCAACAGCAGCAAGATATCCAGCGACAGCGCCGGCATGTCCCACCGTTTGCGGTTCACCACGCCCGCGATACGGGTTGCGTTGAAGTTGGTGCGGCCGCCCGCGCCGTCGGCTGCGGCGAGAATCAACCGCTCGATCGCCGCCCGCCGACGCTGGCGAACTGGATGCTGCCACGCACGGCCCGATTCACCATTCAGCCCCAGACCGACCTCGAGGGGCGTGCCGTGTTCATATTGGTCGGCGGCCGCAAGCCACCAGTCGGCCACATCGCGCGGCAGCGGCCGGCCGGAAGCGACTGCGATCCGCATGCGATCGTACATATCAGCGCATTGCTGGCGCGATAGATCGGCCATCAGTGTGCTGTCTGGTTGCCCGCGACGGCACCCGTACGACGCCGCACCCGCGCCTCGATGGCAGCGCCCATCAGCTGGTAGTACGCAGGCGGCATCCGCTCGGAGAACTCGTGATCAATCATGCCCTGGGCATCCACGCCGACGGCCCAGAACATCTGGCTCGCGGGCTCATAACCGAATACCCACTGATCTCGGAGATGGCCCGCTTCGATTTCCGATTCTGCGATGCGCCGCAAGTTTTCCGTTAGCTTTTCCATAGCTTTGCTCTATTGATTCGAGTGATTAGATAACTAGCTGCTATCCTGTGAACCGATCCCGGGTTCTGAAAATCCGCGTGAAAACTGCGCTTTCCAACACCCGCATCGAGGCCGCTCAGAGGGACCCGCTCGCGGAATCGTTGGGACCAGCGTTCGCATGCGAACGCAGTCGCTGTCGCAACGCATCGAGGTGTTTTTGCGCTGTTTCCGCGCTGGCGTATTTCAACGGCAGAACGTTGCCCTGGAACTCCACGCGCTCGTATGGCTCGCGACGCGGGCGGCACAGTGCGCGAAACTCCGTGGCGCCCGGTGGCCAGCCGTTGCTGCGCTCGGAGTAACCGGCTAGTGCATCGACACCCCGGCGCAACTCTTCCATCGACAGACCCGCCAGGCGCTCGGCCCATACTGCCTTGGTGGCCTGCTCGGCTTGTGCAGTCGGCAGCGCGCTGGTGAATTTGTGGCCGAACTCAGCGGCAAGCCGCGTGAATAATCGGTCCATGGTTTCGCTACCCATGGTCGAACGCTTGGCCTTGTCTCCTATTCCAGAACCCGTTCTTAGCTGATTGCGGGCGCTCTCTGTTATGTCCCGGGTTGCCCGTGCCATTGCTATTACTCCGTGTCTCATTGGGCTCGAAAACACCCTGCCAACCGTTGATGATGGAACTCTCGAGGGCCTGACTGACGTCGTGACCGGCTCCGTCCATCCGCTCCAACTTCCGCACCAGTCGGCGCTGCGCTTCGTCGGTCATCGGTTTCTTGATGGCCTTCCGGTGATTGACAAAGTCCGCCCATAGCTGCGAATCAACCCGGGCGGGAAGCCCGTCCGGGGGATATAGGGGGTTGTCTTTTGGAGTTGTTTTTTGGGGTTGTCTTTTGTGTGTCCCGTTTTGGGACGGACTGTTTCCCGTTTTGGGACGCTCTCCGTCCTTTTTTGGGACATGTCCCGTTTTGGGACGCGCCCATCGGGAATTATCCTTCTGTATTTTCAACAGATAGCCATATCGGCCGTCCCGTTTCAGGACAGCACCAATCGACACCAACTCCGCGAGCGCTTCGGATACATGACTGCGCCGCAGGCTGCACATCGTCGCCAGCTGCGTCACCGTGATATCGTCCTCGACCTTGTTGAACCCATAGGTTTTGCGGATGATTGCGAGCATTACGTACAGCTGCCGCTTACTGAACCCGTATTGCAGGATCGCGTCGAATAGCTGGTTCGCGATGCGCGTATAGCCGTTCTCAAGCTGAGGTAAATCGCCGGGCTCGCTCATTAGCCAGCCCGCCGACCGTCCGAAACCTGACGCGGTCTCATAAGTCTTCCAAAAACTCGAGCGCTATGGACGTTTTCTCAACACAAGCCCCGATCGCAAGATTGATCGCGGACTGGTACCGCTCGCTCCACCATTCCGGCATCTCGCCGGTTCCACTGTCGTCGAAAATTTTTTCCTGCAATTTCAGCAGCCCGTCAACCGCTGCGGCCATGTCCCGCAACTCATCGAGGGTGCGCCGATATCGCTCTGTTATGAAGGTCGTTTTCTCTTTTTCGCTCATGCCGACCCCTCCCCGGAACTCAGACCTCTATGCAGCTGGTCTCGCGCGTAATCGACGGCTTCGATAACTGCCCTCAGGTGCAAATACCGTCCGTGTTCATAACTGATATCCACTACGTCTGAGGGCGATGATTCCGCCGCATAAGTCAGAGCCGCCATAACACGATCGAGCGTGTTGATTATGTCGAGCTGGTTCGCATGCGAACGTATCGAGCCGTCCACCGGTACGGAGATATATGGATTCATGCCGTGACCTCCTTCTGCTTTTGAAGCCAGTCACGAACATCGTTTTGGTGGTAATAGATGCGGTTGCCGACCCGCGTTTGGCGCGGTCCGGTGCGCAGCCAGGCCCAGCGCGCTAACGTGCGCGTTGTCTTGCCCAACTCGGCCGCTAATTCGTCTCGAGTGTAATAGTCGGCAAGAACGCTAGTGTCTGCCGTAGATTGATCGGATCGCATGACGCTGATACCTCGTGTAGTGAATTCGAGTATCAGTGTCTTGTAAGATCAATGCGTTAGCAGCTTTAGATTTCGTGATCAAAAACGTTCTGGAAGGTACAGCCGGCCCGATAATCTTCGAGCCCGTCCCATGCCGGATTCTCGACAGTTGACATTGGCAGCCCTGCACCTCCGCGAGATTCGCACTGATCGAGAACAACCTTTACGAGTTGCAAGTACCGGCTGCCTTCTCCGTCCTTCTCGCGTGACGCACGTGTAAAGGTCGGCTCCTCACCGACGATTGCGGCGTAATCCAGCGCCAGTTCGCTGGCGACCTGTACTCTTGGAGTTTTGTATCTTTCATCCTGCGCTCGCAGCCGAGTTTTGACCGCCGCTTCGCTATAGACCCGGGCCAACTCCTCTATCTGACTAGACAATTCGACAAGCGAGAGTTGATGCAAACCGAGCGAGTCTGCTGCGTCTCTCAAATCACGGCCGATCGCCCCCGACTGCCATATTTTCTCGGAAAGCTTGAAGCATTCGCCAGCCATGTGTTCAGCCAGCGCGCGCTTTTCTCCTCGGCCACCTTGGCGGTCTTCTGTCAACGCTTGGTTCCTCGAGTGCGCGATCTGATGGAACGTATCGATAGCCCGCGAGCAACACGAGCGCATACTTTCGAGCGCATCATCAGGCAGGTCTGCAAATATCCTTCGAAGCTCTTTATCTGTCTTCTCCGTAAGAGCCAAATCTATTGAGCGGGAACCAATAATTGGTTCGCGGAAAACGGGTTTCTTAGGCATTTCCAGCGCCCCGGCCGCGCTCGTCGGCGTTTGCTTCCTCGAGGAAACGGCCAACGCGTTCAGTTGCCGCGCGCAGCGGGTCATCCATCAGGTGGCTGTAGCGCGCGGTGGTCTGCGCCTGCGTATGCCCGAGCAGTGCGCCGATAATAGGCAGCGATAGCCCCGCGCTCGCGAGCTGGGCAGCATAGGTGTGCCGCAGGTCATGGATGCGAACGTCCGGGATCTCGGCGAGCTCTCGCATGCTCTCCCAGGTCGACTTGATGTCCTGCTGGTGGCCACCCGCGCGGCCCGGGAACACGTACTTGCTATCCGCCGACATCGAGGCCAGCAGCTGGCGCGCCGGCGCGGATAACGGGACACGGTGCATCGTCTTCTGCTTCGTGTTTGCGCCCGGCTTTGTCCATACTCCGTTGGTCAGGTCAAATTGGTCCCAGGTCGCGGACAGAAGCTCGCTCTTGCGCGCGCCCGTGAGCATCAGCAGCCGAATCGCATTACAGGACTGCTCGCGCTCTCGCAGCGGCGTTTTGCGATCTTGCCACGCCCACCGCTGACCGCGCCTCAACGCCTCATCGCGTCCGAGTCGCACTTTCTCCTTCCATGGATATTCGGCCAGCGCCTTCGATAGTCGGCGCAGTTCTGGTCCGGATAAATAGCGCTCGCGCTTCGCTTCTTGGTTGCGCTCGATACCTTTCGCGGGATTATCCGTGCGCCACCCCCAACGGATCGAGAGATTGAACAGCTTCGAGCAGAGCGCGGCCAGGCGATTAGCGATATAAGGACCGTTCTCCTTCGTCACGCGCCGATGCAGTGCGTCGATGTCCGAATACGTAGCCGCAGCGACCTTCAACGTACCTAGGTGCGGCTTGATGAACCGATCGATGTAGTCGGTATTGCGCGCGATCGTGGCCGGCCGGTTTTTCTGGACCGCGTAATCCTCGAGATAGCGCTTGCACAGCTCGGCCACCGTGCGCTCTTGACGTTTCGCCTGGCGATCGCCCATGGGGTCGCCGCCGGTGTCTACTTGGAGCCGCAAACGGCTAGCTTCTTCGCGCGCGGCCGCTACAGACCAGGCCGGATACTTGCCAATTGTATAGCGGCGCTCACGACCACCGCTGGCATACGCTAAGACGAAAGACTTAGTCCCGGCCTTGGTGACCCGCACACCAAAACCGGTGATATCGATGTCGTAAGTGATGTGGTAACTGGCTGCCGGAAGCGCCAGCGACTTGACCATACGGTCGGTGATCTTCGTGCCCATGTGTCCGCCTATGTCCGGAATATGTCCGGACACAAACACGTATCCGGTTACGGACAATGTCTCACGGTGTCACATGGTCAGCAATAGTTTTCCTTTTATTATCGGCATTTCCGACGAACAGAACGGTCGGACAAAGTCTCAACAGGGAAATTAAAATAAACTGTTAATCACTAGGTCGGCGGTTCGAGCCCGTCCCGGGGAGCCAGACAGCGAGGGCATGGAGGTTCTCCATGCCCTTTTTATTGCGATAGCCAAGCTCTCACCGCCCATATGCGCGCGGGCGCCGCTCGATCGATACGATTTCGTCAGCTGGCCTGGCCATCACTGTTTAAACTGGTGCCCCGGCCCACCGAAACAGCGATGTCAGACCGCCCTGGACGAGCCTGCATGACCGATCGCAATCACATCTTACCGATGCATCCCGACTTGCCGGAGGACAACGCGTCCGCCCGGCTGATCCTTGAGCATCTTTTCGAAGACCTGCCCGAAGCCGTCATCATCGGCAGCCCGGATCGCCGGCTGGCCATGGTCAATGCGGCGGCCGCGCGTCTGTTTCGCTGCAGCAAGGCGGATCTCGTGGGTCAGCCGGGCTCGCTGCTCTACGCCAACGAGACCGACTTCTTCGAGCAAGGCGAAAAACGTTTCAATCTACGCACGAACGCGCGCCACGATCAGTACCTCGCGCGCTACCGGCGACTCGATGGCAGCGTTTTCACCGGCGAAACCATCGGCGGCCCGATCAGCGACAGCCAGGGCCGGGTCACGCTGTTCATGGCGATCATCCGCGATGTCACCGCAAAGCTAGCCAGCGACAACGTGCTGGAACGGCTGTATACCATCAGTTCCAACCCGGAACTGTCGTTCGAACAAGCACGCCGTGCCATCCTCGAACTCGGCTGCGAATACTTCGGCATGCCCGTGGGCATCGTCAGCCGAATCGAGAACAATCGCTATGAAGTAGTGGACGCGGTGGACGCCCACGATTACATCCAGCCGGGCCAGGTTTACGACGTACGCGACACGCATTGTTTCGAGATCGTGTCGCGGCGCGGCCCTTACGCGGCCGACCGATCGACGCATCCGGAGATCTGCGATCACCCGGCCTACCAGCGTTTCGGCGTTGCGTCGTATATCGGGGCACCGCTTAATATCCGGGGCCGATTCATCGGTGCCATCGGGTTTTCCAGCTCGGAATCGACCACGGCATTTACCGATCACGATATCAAGCTCGTGAGCATGTTCGGGCAATGGCTCAGTCACGAGATGGATCGCAACGAGACCCTGCGCGAGTTGCGCCAGGCGCATGACCAGTTGCAGCGCGTGGCGAGCCAGGACGAACTGACCGGCCTCGGCAATCGGCGCGAACTCACCGACCGCATCCGGCGCGAACTCGACCGCGGGCGCCGCCAGGGTCGCTCCCTCGGCGTGGCGCTGTTCGACTTCGATCATTTCAAACAGATCAACGACCATTACGGTCACGCCACCGGCGATGCCGCCCTGCAGTTGTTCGCAAGACGGGCCGCGGCGCGGCTGCGCGGAACCGACGTACTCGGGCGCTGGGGCGGTGAGGAATTCCTGTTGTTGCTGCCCGACGCGACCGCGGAGACGGCGACCCGGGTGGTCGAGCGTTTGCTCGAAGCACTGCGCTCTGCCGATTTCCGGGCCGGACCGGACCGGATCGCGCTGTCGGGCAGCGCCGGGCTCACGCTGACCGACTGCCGCGAGAATATCGACGATATCCTCAAGCGGGCCGACCGTGCACTGTACCAGGCCAAGCGTGGCGGCCGCGATCGGTTCATTTTACTGGAACGCGATGCACGGCCCGCCGCTCAGGCCAGAAACGCGAAGTAACCGACGAAGATCACGAACAACGCATAAAGAATCGGGTGCAACTCGCGCCCTCGCCCACTGACCACCATGGTCACGGGATACACCACCAGGCCGAGCGCGATACCGTTGGCGATGCTGTAGGTCACGGGCATCGTGATCAAGGTCAGAAACGCCGGCACCGCGATCTCCAGACGCTGCCATTGGATTTCACCGAGCGACGAGACCATGAGCACGCCGACGATTATGAGCGCCGGCGCGGTGACACTCGAGGTCACCACGGAAAGCAAAGGCGAGAAGAACAACGCCAGCACGAACAGCGACGCGGTGACCAGCGAGGCAAAGCCGGTGCGCGCGCCGGAGGCGACACCGGCGGTGGATTCGATATAGGACGTCGTCGGCGAAGTCCCGATCACGGCGGAGGCCACCACCGAGCCCGAATCCGCGAGCAGCGCCTGGCGCGAGCGCCGGATGCGGTTGCCGTCGATCAGCCCGGCCTGGGTTGCCACGGCCATCAGCGTGCCCGCGGTATCGAAGAATTCGACGAACAGGAACGTCAACACCACCACCAGCAGTTTGAGCGTGAATACATCGCCCGGCGCGTGGAACAGCTGCGTGATGGCCACCCCGAATACCGGCGCCACGCTGGGCACGTGGCCGATGATGGCGTGCGGCGTCGTGATCACGCCCGTGGCCATCCCGAGCAGCGCGGTCAGCACCATGCCGAAGAAGATCGCGCCCGGCAGGCGACGCAACATCAGCACGATCGACGCAAACAGACCGAATACCGTCAACAGCGTGCCCGGCGAGGTCAGATCGCCAAGGGTGACCAGCGTGGCCTTGTTGTTGACGACGATCCCGGAATCCTCGAAGCCGATCAGGGCGATGAACAGGCCGATGCCGCATGCGGATGCCATCTTCAGATCGACGGGGATGGCATCCAGAATCATCTCGCGCAGCCGCAACACGGTGATCAGTACGAAAATCAGGCCCGAAAACAGGACGCCGACCAGCGCCGTCTGCCACGGCACGCCCATGCCCAACACCACCGAGTAGGCGAAAAAGGCATTGAGCCCCATGCTCGGCGCGATCCCGACCGGGTAACGCGCCACCAGCGCCATCAGCACGCAACCGACGATCGAGGCCAGCGCCGTGGCCGTGAACACCGCGCCCTGCGCCATGCCCGCCGCCGAGAGAATGCTCGGATTGACGAACATGATGTAGGCCATGGCCAGGAACGTCGTCACGCCGCCGACGATCTCGCGCCGGTAGTCGGTGCCCTCGCGATCAAACTCGAAGAAGCGCGCGACCGGATCCCGGTCGGTGGCAGCGGCTGCGGCATCGTCGCCGTGCTGGGTCATCGGTGCATGCTCCTGTGACGGCGGCCACGGCCGCCAGCTTAATGGGTCAGGGCCGTGACCGTGCAGCTTGCGTACCAGGCCGGACCCGCACCCGCCACCGGCGCGCGACGTCCGGCCGGAAGAGGTGAGGCGGCCGAGCGCCGCCCCGGGCTCAGTCTTCGGCCAGCGGATGCCGGAGAATAATGGTGTCGGCCCGGTCCGGCCCGGTCGATACGATGTCGATCGGCACGCCGGTGATCTCGGCCAGCCGATCCAGGTAGGCACGCGCGTTGGCCGGCAGCGCCGTGTAATCGCGCAGGCCGACGGTGGATTCCTTCCAGCCCGGCATTTCCTCGTAAATGGGCTCGCAGCTGGCCAGTGCCTCGGCCCCCGCCGGCGGCACGCTCAGCGTTTCATCGCCGCAGCGATAGCCGGTGCAGAGCCGGATGGCGTCCAGCCCGTCGAGTACGTCGAGCTTGGTGATGCACAGGCCCGACAGGCTGTTGTTGAACGCCGCGCGCCGCAGGCCGACGGCATCGAACCAGCCGCAGCGACGCGGCCGACCCGTGACCGCCCCGAACTCGGCGCCCTTGTCGGCGAGATGCTTGCCGTAATGATCGTCCAGTTCGGTCGGGAATGGGCCGGAACCGACCCGCGTGGTGTAGGCCTTGACCACACCCAGCACATAATCGAAATAGGTCGGGCCAACGCCGGAACCCGTCGAGGCCCCGCCGGCAGTGGTGTTCGAGGAGGTCACGAACGGATAGGTGCCGTGGTCGACGTCGAGCAGTGCCCCCTGGGCGCCCTCGAACAGAATCGACTCATCGGCCACATAGGCTCGGCGCAGCAACTCGACCACATCGGCGACCATCGGGCGAATCTGCTCGGCGTGTTCGAGCGCCTGGTCGAGTGTCTGCTGGAAATCGACCGGCGCCTGGCCGAGATAGTTCTTGAGCACGAAATTATGGAAATCGAGCGCCTCGCCCAGCTTGGACGCCAGCAGCTCGCGCCGGAACAGGTCGGACACGCGTACCGCGCGCCGGGCGACCTTGTCCTCGTAGGCCGGGCCGATACCCCGCCCGGTCGTGCCGATGGCGGTCTTGCCGCGCGCGGCCTCACGCGCCTTGTCGAGCGCGATGTGATACGGCAGGATCAACGGACAGGCCGGACTGATGCGCAACTTGTCGCGCACCGGCACGCCGCGGGCGTCAAGCTCGCCCATCTCCTCCAGCAACGCGTCCGGCGACAGCACCACGCCGTTGCCGATATAGCACGTCACCCCGTCGTGCAGAATGCCGGACGGAATCAATCGCAGGATCGTCTTCTCGCCGTTGATGACCAGCGTATGCCCGGCGTTGTGCCCGCCCTGAAAGCGCACGACGTGCCGGGTGCGATCGGTGAGCAGATCGACAATCTTGCCCTTGCCTTCATCACCCCACTGGCTGCCGATGACGATGACCCGTTTACCCATGTTGCCTATCCCCTAGCGGACGGACCTGCCAGGTGCCGTCGATCTGTTCCAGAATGCGATCGCAGCCCGAACCGGTGGTTTCGGTATGCGCGGGCGTGGCGACCACCACGCGCTCGCCGGACGCCCGCAGGCGCCGGATTTCGGCGAGTAATGCTTGGTCGTCATCGTCGGACGGCGCGAAAATACCGCCGGCCGGCCGATCGTCGGCGAACTCGCCGAGTGCGGCCAGCAGGTTGAGATCGGCCGAGAAGCCGGTCGCCGGCCGCGGCCGGCCGAAAGCCGAGCCGACATCGTCGTAGCGGCCGCCACGCGCCAGTTCCCGGCCGAGGCCGGGGGCGAACGCGGCGAACAGCAAACCGGTCTTGTAGCGATACCCGCGCAGCTCGGCCAGATCGACGAACAATGGCATGTCCGGATAATGCGCCTCGATCAGCGCGACCATGGCGGCTGTTTCGTCCAGCGCATGATCGATGCCTTCATCGATGCCGCCGAGCGCGGTGCGCGCCGCGGCCAGTACCGACGCCGGACCGTTGAGCCCGATCAGCGTGGCGAGACGGTCGTGCAACGATGCCCCGAGCCGCCCGTCCGCGGCCAGCCGGTCTAGATCGGGCCGCGACTTGCGCTGAACCACGTCGAACAGCGTGGGCTCGAAATCGGCCGAGACGCCGGCGAGCGCCACCAGTCGGCGATAGATGGCCACGTGACCGAGATCCAGATAGGCCCGCTCGATCCCCATGCCGTGCAGCGTCTCCAGCATCAGCGACACGATCTCGAGATCGCTGTGCAGATGGGCGTCGCCGAATTTCTCCACCCCGACCTGCAGCGGCGAGCGCGAGCCGCCCGGTTCGTCCGGGCGGGTCCGCAACACGCTGCCGATATAGCAGTAGCGCGCGGGGCCGGTCGCAGCCAGCCGGTGCGCATCGATGCGCGTGGCCTGGGTGGTCATGTCGGAGCGGACGCCCATCATGCGGCCGTTGAGCTGATCCGTGAGCTTGAACGTATGCAGATCCAGCTCATGGCCGGCGCCGGTGAGCAAGGAATCGAGATATTCAATCAGCGGCGGCCGAATGAGTTCGTAGCCCCAGCGCCAGTAGAGATCGAGCAACGCCCGGCGTGCCGCCTCCAGCCGCCACGATTCCGGCGGGACCGTCTCCTGAACGCCTTCCGGCAGTAACCAACGTTTGGATTGCATGGCTCTAAAAATGGTGTAGAAACTGCAGCGCCACGACGCCGACGGCGATCATCACGGCCCCGAAGATACGCAACTGGCGCGGCGCGACATTGGCCAGCCGCATCACGGTCTCACGCCAGCGCTCCGGCGCGATGAAGGGCATCAGCCCCTCGATCACGCAGACGAGCGCCAAAGCGCGCAACAGATCGGCCCACATCGTCCGCGGCTGCTATTTCTGGTGGCCGGCACCCGCGGCGAGCGCGGGATTGAAGTACTTGAAAAGCTTGCCATCGGGCTTGAGCAACAGGACATCCTTGTCGCCGATGCTCTGCCGGTAGACCTGCAGACTGCGATAGAAGCTGTAGAAGCCGGGATTCTTCTTGTAGGCATCGGCGTAGACCTGTGCCGCCTTGGCATCGCCCTGCCCCCGGATCGACTCGGCCTGCTTGTAGGCCTTGGCCAGCACCACTGTACGCTCGCGCTCGGCATCGGAACGAATTTCCTTGGCCGCCGCATCGCCCTGCGCACGCAGCGTACGGATCACTTCCTGGCGCTCCGAGCGCATGCGCTCGTAGACCGTATCGCTGACCTTGGACGGCAGATCAAGCTTCATGATGCGCACATCCTTCACATCGATGCCGAGCTGCTTGGCGGCCTGGTTCACCTGCACCTGAACCGCGGCGACGATCTCGTTACGGTCATCGCCGACGGCCTGCCGGATGGTGCGCTTGGAGAACTCCGCCAGCAAATCGTTCTGCACGGACTCGGTCAACAGGCTGCGTGCCCGATCGGCGTTGCCGTGGGTCGACAGATAGTACTTCACCGGCTTGGCGATCTGCCATTTGACGAAGTAATCCACCGACAGGTTCTTGTTCTCCGAGGTCAGCACGCGGTGGATATCGCCGGTCAGCGTCATCACACGCCGATCGAAACGATGCACCTGCTGCACGAACGGAATCTTGAAGTGCAGGCCGGGCTGGTACTGGGAACCGATGATTTTACCCATCTGCACCACCACCACGCGTTGGCGCGGCGTCACCACAAACACCGAGTCATAGGCCACATAGGCCGCGATGACGACGAGGATCAGAGCAAAAATCTGCTTGCCATTCATGAGTTGCGGCTCCGGCTGCGCAGGTTGTCGACGTTCGAGCCGGAGTTGCCGCTCGTACTCGAACCGTTGCCGCTACCGTTGTCACCCGACTGGCTCGGCAGGGGGGCGGACGCGTTGGCGCTGCCGCTCGAACCGGAATCGCCATTGCTGGCGGATTTGTTCGAACCCGTCGACTTGCCGAGAATCTTGTCCAGCGGCAGATAACTCATCGAATTCGACGACCCGTCGTTGAGGATCAGATGAGAGGCCGACAGCACATCGCCCATGGTCTCCAGATACAGCCGCTCGCGGGTCACCTGGGGCGCCTTCTCGTACTGGACGAGCAGGTCGGAGAAGCGGGCCGCCTGGCCCTCGGCGCGGTTGATCTTGCGCTGCTTGTAAGCGCGTGCCTGGGCAATGATCTGCGCCTTGTCGCCCTGGGCGCGCGCCACGATATCGCGGGCATAGGCACGGGCGATGTTCTTGGCGCGCTCTTCTTCCTCGCGCGCCTTGATGGCCTCCTGGAAGGCGCCCTGCACCTGCTCCGGCGGCTGGGCGTACTGCACGTTGACCGCGATAATCTGAATGCCGGCGTGATACTTGTTCAACGTGTACTGCATGATCCGGCGCACGTTGTCCGGCAGCTTCGCACGCGAGCGATCGGTGATCTGCGGGTATTCGTTCTGCTTCTGCTTGACCTGGCTGGCGAGCTTCTTGTCCATATCCTTCAGCCCGTTCTTCTTCTTGGGCTGACCGGAGTTCTCCTTGAGGTCGACATGGGCCATCGCCTTGTTGTCGAGCTGGTTGACCTGAACCCCTTCCTGGATCACCTGGTTCATGTCCGAAGTGCCGACGATCTCGCGCACAGCCGAACGCAGCACCTGCTGCACGGTGTTCTCGGGATCCTGCAACTGGAACAGATAGCTCATGGCATCCGAGATGCGGTATTGCACCGAGACCTCGACATCGACGATGTTCTCGTCCTTGGTCAGCATGACCGCGCGGTTGCTGGTCCGACGCACCTGGTGCGTGTCGACCTTGGACACGGTGCTGATCGGGTACGGCAAATGCCAGTGCCAGCCCGCGTCGGCGGTGTGTGTATACGCCCCCAATCGCAGCACGACGCCCTTCTCGCCCGGCTGTACGACGTAAAGCCCGGTGGCCAGCCAGATCACGAAGACGACCGGCACGAGCGCGACAAACACGCCGCCGCCGATGCCGCCCCCGCCATTGCTGCCGCCGCCGGCGCCACCGCCGCGCTTGCCGGAAAAGCGCTCACGAAAGCGCTTCCATATCTGGTCGAGATCCGGCGGTCCGCCACCGTTGCCGCCACTGTTGTTGCGGTTGCCCCCGCCCCACGGATCCTTGCCCTTGCCGGGCTCGTTCCACGCCATGCTAGAAAGCCTCTGATCGGGTCGACGGCACGGCTTGCACACGGCCGCGCCCCTCGCGTTCACATCGGGCGGCCGCTTCAGGGCACCCGCCCGTTTTCGCGCGCATGCGCACCGGCCGCTTGCCGGTCAATCCCTGAGTGAACAAACCGCTCTCCTTGAATGTCACCGGTCGCACACGGGGCCGTGGAACGGCCCGAAGCGGCGCGACCCGGCAATACCGATGCGCGAGCGGCCTGCGATTCCCCGCAAGTCTATAGTCCGCCCGAAACCCTGTCGAACGTTGTGCCCCGGAAAAACGCACATCAGGCCGGCCGGCGCGGGACGCGCGCTTCGGCGAGGCGCTCGACGTCCGGGCGTACAGGGCGGCGATCGATGAGCACGTCGCCGAATACCAGCCCGGCCTGGGCCACCACCCGCTCCAGATCCGCCTGCGATGCGGTCACCGAGAGCAACGCATCACCGTTGTCGGCATAACGTTCCTCGCCGACCACGCCGAGCTCATAGAGCTGAGAGCGCAACCAGCCGGCGGCCGGTGGCACGCGCAGCGTTCCGAGCACGGTATCCGGATAGCAAAAGGCAGCCAGGGCATGACGCAGCTCATCCAGGCCTTCGCCGGTCACCGCCGAGACATACACCCGTACCGGCCGGCCATGAGCGTCGTATTCAACGCGGGGCGGCTCATCGTCAAGCAGATCGACCTTGTTGAAGACCTCGAGCTGCGGCACGCCGCCCGCGCCAATATCGCCAAGCACGCCGTTGACCTCGCGGGCATGCGCCCGCCGCTCGCTGTCGGCCACGTCGATGACGTGCACCAGCACGTCGGCCTCGCGTGTCTCCTCGAGCGTCGCACGGAACGCGGCCACCAGTTCATGCGGCAGATCGCGAATGAAACCGACCGTATCGGCGACGATCAGGGGCTCGCCCACGGGCACGTCCATGCGCCGCAGGGTCGGATCGAGGGTCGCGAACAGCTGGTCGGCGGCATAGATCGTCTCGCCGGTCAGTCGATTGAACAGTGTCGACTTGCCGGCATTGGTATAGCCGACCAGCGACACTACCGGGGTCCGCGCGCGCCGGCGCGAAGCGCGGCCCTGGTCACGCCGGGCCAGCACCTTGTCCAGACGGGAGCGCAACAGCTTGATGCGGTCGTTGAGCAGGCGGCGGTCGGTCTCGAGCTGGGTCTCGCCCGGCCCGCGCAGCCCGATACCGCCTTTCTGGCGCTCGAGATGGGACCAGCCGCGCACCAGGCGCGTGGCCAGATGTTGCAACTGCGCCAGCTCGACCTGCAGCTTGCCCTCGTGAGAGCGTGCCCGGCGCGCAAAGATATCCAGGATCAGACCGGCACGATCGAGCACCCGCGCGTTCATGCGCTTTTCCAGATTGCGTTCCTGGCTGGGCGACAGATCGTGGTTGAACACCACCAGTTCGGCGCCGTGTTCGGCCACGGCGGCGGCAATTTCGTCGGCCTTGCCGCCGCCGATGAAGAAACGCGGATCCGGGACCCGGCGGGAGCCGCCGACATGACACAGCACGTCGGCGCCCGCGGATTCCACGAGTTCGCGAAATTCCTGATCCGCGGCCTCGTACTCGTCGATGCCGAAGGCGATATGGACGATCACGGCCGCCTGGCCGGTCGGCGGCCGCTCAAACATGTGCTCGAACCCTAGCT
This sequence comes from Salinisphaera sp. SWV1, assembly GCF_052044155.1. Classification (NCBI taxonomy): domain Bacteria; kingdom Pseudomonadati; phylum Pseudomonadota; class Gammaproteobacteria; order Salinisphaerales; family Salinisphaeraceae; genus Salinisphaera; species Salinisphaera sp. SWV1. The sequence continues at coordinate 60,626 of NZ_JBQDYE010000001.1, read as the reverse complement.
ATCGTCGGACTCCTGCGACATTTCGTCGCGCACTTCACTGCGGACGTTGCGCGACGGCACGATGGTGGAAATCGCGTGCTTGTACACCATCTGATTGACGGCATTGCGCAACAGCACCACAAACTGGTCAAAAGATTCGATCTGCCCCTGCAGCTTGATGCCGTTGACGAGATAGATCGACACCGGCACACGCTCTTTGCGCAAGGCGTTGAGGAATGGTTCTTGTAATGTTTGGCCTTTTGCCATGGAACAGACTCCACAAAGTCGGGGGGACAAAAAAGATCAAGAAAATATTAGCATGATTTCAGGTCGTCCCGGTCGCCGTTTCGACGAGCCGTCGCGCCCTGTTTTTCATTGTGTCGTCGTCGCTCGCGAGCCAGGGGGCATCATCGAGAGAACGCAGCCATGTGAGCTGTCGCTTGGCCAGCTGGCGTGAGGCGATCACCGCCCGGTCCACGGCCTCGTCCAGGCCGTACATGCCGTCCAGTGACTGCCACAGCTGACGATAGCCAACAGCTCGCATCGCAGGTTGCGCTAGATCGAGATCGGGACGGGCATGGAGCTTTTCAACCTCTGCCAAAAATCCTGCGGCCATCATCAGGCCAAAGCGCTGGGAAATATTGCGATGCAAGCGTTCGCGTGTACTCGGCGCGACGATCAGTTTGTGGATCGACCACGGCGGATCGGCCGCGCCGCTGCTTGCGTGCAGCGCGCTCGGCGCCTGCCCGGTCAGCGCATGAATCTCCAGCATGCGCTGGATGCGCTGGGCGTCGTTGGGATGGATGCGTGCCGCCGTCGGCGGGTCGATACGCGCCAGGCGCGCGTGCAGGGCCGCCCACCCCCGATCCACGGCCTCCTCGGTCAGGCGGGCGCGCAGCGCCGGATCGCGCCCCGGCATGTCGGACAGGCCATGCTCGAGCGCCCGAAAATACAGCGACGTGCCGCCCACCAGAAGCGGCAGCCGCCCGGCGGCATGAATCCGCTCGATCTCGGCCCGGGCGTCGCGCACGAAATCGGCCGCGGAGTAGGCCTCGGCCGGGTCACGGATATCAATCAGCGCGTGCGGCGCACGCGTCAGGGTCGCCGCGTCCGGCTTGGCCGTGCCGATATCCATCCCGCGATAAACCATGGCCGAATCCACCGACACGATCTCGGCGTTCATCGACGCAACCAGATCGATGGCCAGCCCGGTCTTGCCGGAGGCGGTCGGGCCCAGGATGAAGACAACCGGCGGCTTGCCCGGCATCGCTACTGGCCGCGCATGAACAGGCGATCGAGACCGGCACGATCGACACTCACCCAACTCGGGCGGCCATGATTGCAGTGCCCGGCCCGGTCGGTGTGTTCCATGTCCCGCAGCAGCGCGTTCATCTCGGCGATCGTCAGTCGTCGTCCGGCCTTGACCGCGGCTTTGCAGCCCATGTCCGCGAGGATATCGTCGAGGATGTCGCGCACCGCATCCGCGCCGCGCGGGCCGCCGTCCAGCTCGGCGATCACGTCGCGCGCCACGGCCAGATAATCGCGATCGGCCAGCAGCGCCGGCACCCCGCGCAGCATCGCGCTGGTCGGCCCGCTGCGCCCCAGTTCGAAGCCCACCTCGGCCAGCAGTTCGGCGCGGTGCTCCACGACCGCCGCCTCGCTCTCCGACAGCGACAGCGTCTCGGGCACGAGCAGTCGCTTGCACTGGATGCGCCCGGCCGAGAACTCGGCCTTGAGCTGTTCGTACAGCACACGCTCGTGGGCGGCGTGCATGTCGACCAGAACGAGCCCTTCGGCGTTCTGGGCCAGAATATAGATGTCGTGCAGCTGGCCGATCGCATAACCCAGCGGGGGCGTTTCCTCCTCATTCGCCGGCGCGCGGGGGGCCGGCGTCTCGACGTCGCGCGCGGGCGTATCGCGGTTACCGGGCGCGGCGGCTTGCGACGCCGGTTGCTGGAAGCGATAGCTGGCGGCCGTCTCGGCGAGACCGGGCCGTGCCGGCTGTGTCCCGAAGTGCAATCCGCGCGGGGTCATGGGTCGCTGCGGGGTCGATGAGTCGACGGCGCCGGGCGCCGGTGCCAGCTCGACGGTTCGCGCCTCGTGCGGGCGCGCCTCCACCGCGGCCAGCGCCCGCGAGACGCTGCGAAAGACGAAATCGTGCACCAGCCGCGACTGGCGAAACCGCACCTCGGCCTTGGCCGGATGGGCGTTGACATCGACCTGGCGCGGATCGAGCGTCAGATACAAGGCATAGGCGGGATGGCGCTGATTGTGCAGCAGATCGCGATAGGCCAGCCGCACCGCGTGATTGAACACCTTGTCGCGGATCGGCCGGCCATTGACGAAGCTGTACTGGCGATCGGCCTGCCCGCGCGAGAAACCGGGCGTGGCGATCCAGCCGGTCAGGCGCAGGCCCGCCGCCGATTCATCCACGACCACGGCGTGATCATCGAATTCGCCGCCCAGAACATGCGCCACGCGTCGCTTGCGGGCCTCGGCGTCGCGACAGGCGCCCAGGGCCGCCGATTCCACGTCGCCGTGACGCAGGGTGAAGGTCACATCGAAGCGCGACAGGGCCAGTTGATTGAACGCCTGACGGATATGCTTGAACTCGGTCGGTGGTGCGCGCAGAAATTTCCGGCGCGCCGGAATCCGGGCGAACAATTCACGCACCTCCACGCGGGTCCCGGGGGCACCGGCCGCCGGGCGCGCCCGGGTGTCGATGTGCGGCGAAATGGCATAGGCGCGATCGGCGCCGACGACCCGCGAGGTCAGCGTCAGCTCAGCGACCGAGGCAATGCTGGCCAGTGCCTCGCCCCGGAAGCCGAGGCTGGCCACCGATTCCAGCGCATCGAGACTGTCGATCTTGCTGGTGGCGTGCCGGGCAACCGCGAGCGGCAGTTCATCGGCACTCACGCCGCTGCCGTCGTCTTCGATCAGTATGCGTCGCAGCCCGCCCTCTTCCACGTCCACGGCGATACGGCTGGCACCGGCGTCCAGGCTGTTCTCGACCAGTTCCTTGATGATGGACGCCGGGCGTTCCACGACCTCGCCGGCCGCGATCTGGCTGATCAGTCGATCGTCGAGCAGTTGAATAGGCATCACGCAACCGGCGTCGAAACGCATATGGGAACCGAAACGCCGCTCAGTGTCCTGTATGTCACCCTCACTTGGCAAAGCAAGTCGCGGGTTCGGCGCGCATGGGCGGCCAGCGCCCACCGTGAGCACGAACGCCTCGGTCCGTCATTGCCGGCGCAGACTCCAATACAGTGGGGTGGCGCAGCCGGCGTCATTGACTGATTCGTTTTCTTGACTCATTCCAGAAAATAACCAATGATCGAGTTGCCATGAGTCGATACCCAGACGCCATTGCTGCTGAACTACGCGAGCGCGGCCTGCGCGTCACCGCCCCGCGTCACGCCGTGCTCGACTGGCTGGTCAGCCATCCGCACGCCACCGTCGAGCAAGTGCATCAAGGCGTTTCCGAACGCCTCGGCGCCATCTCGAAACAGGCCGTCTACGACGTGCTGTCGGCATGCGTGACGGCCGACCTGGTTCGACAAATCAAACCGGCCGGCCACCCGGCCCGGTTCGAGCGGCGCACCGGGGACAATCATCATCATCTGGTATGCCGTGGCTGTGGGCGCATCGCGGATACCGATTGTCATACCGGTGATGCCCCCTGTCTGACACCCTCGCATGATGAGGGTTTCGACGTGGATGAAGCCGAGATCGTGTTCTGGGGCCTGTGTTCCGAGTGCCAGTCTCGCAAGGATTCAGCGGCGGAGCCTATCGACTGACCGACCGGAGCCCGGCGGTCTCCCGCGATGGTCACGTGACCATCGCGTACACAAAACGCCTGCCATGGTTCGCAGGATTATTGATCGAAAGCAGGAACGAAGCATATGAGCGAAGAAGTCAAACTGGAAGGCAAATGCCCCTTCGGTGGCGACCGCATCGGCGGCGCCGTCGGCTCGGGCACGACGCTGGAAGACTGGTGGCCCAACCGCCTGCAAGTGGAACTGCTGCACCAGGACCCGCAGGAAGCCGATCCGCTGGATCCCGATTTCGACTACGCCGCGGCGTTCAGCAAACTCGACCTCGATGCAGTCAAGGCCGACATCAAGGCGTTGCTGACCTCCTCGCAGCCGTGGTGGCCGTCCGACTATGGCAATTACGGCCCGCAGATGATCCGCATGGCCTGGCATTCGGCCGGCACCTACCGTATCGCCGATGGCCGGGGCGGTACCGCGCAGGCGATGCAGCGTTTCGCCCCGATCAACTCGTGGGAAGACAACGGCAACATCGACAAATCCCGCCGCCTGCTGTGGCCGATCAAGAAGAAATACGGCAAGTCCCTGTCCTGGGGCGATCTGATGGTACTCACGGGCAACTGCGCCCTCGAGATCATGGGTTTCAAGACCTTCGGATTCGGCGGCGGCCGTATCGACGCCTGGGAGCCGGATCGTGCCACCTACTGGGGGCCGGAAACGGAAATGCTCGGTCGCGATCGCTGGGAAGGCCAGCCCGACGAAGAGCACTATGATCTCGAAAACCCGATGGGCAATTCCCAGTTCGGCCTGATCTATGTGAATCCGGAAGGTCCGGCTTCCAACAATGTCCCGGAACACTCCGCGCGCGAGATCCGACAGACATTCGGCCGCATGGCCATGAATGACGAAGAAACCGTCGCGCTGATCGCCGGTGGCCATGCGTTCGGCAAGTCCCACGGTGCCGTCTCCCCGGAAAACGTCGGCCCGGCGCCGGAAGCGGCGCCGATGGAAGCCCAGGGCCTGGGCTGGATGAACAAGGCCGGTACCGGCTTCGCCGAGTACACCATGACCAACGGCATCGAGGGTTCCTGGACACCGCGGCCGACCAACTGGGACAACGACTACCTGACCAACCTGTTCAAATACGAATGGGAGCAGACCAAGGCACCGTCGGGCGCGACCCAGTGGAAACCCACCGACGCCAGCGCGCCGAAAACGCCCGACGCCCACAAGTCGGGGGTCGAGCATCCATTGATGATGATGACCTCGGACATCGCGCTGAAGGTGGATCCCTCGTATCGCAAGATCTGCGAAAAATTCCTCGCGGACTTCGACTACTTCGCCGACGCATTCGCGCGTGCCTGGTTCAAGCTGACGCACCGCGACATGGGTCCGAAGGTCCGCTATCTCGGCCCGGAAGTGCCGGAAGAAGAGCTGGTCTGGCAGGATCCGACCCCCGCCCGCGATCATGACCTGATCGACAGCAACGACATCGACCACCTGAAGACCCGGATTCTCGATTCCGGTCTGACGGTCTCCGAGCTTGTGGGTGTGGCCTGGGGCTCGGCCTCCTCCCATCGCACGTCCGACAAGCGCGGCGGCGCCGATGGCGCCCGCATCCGTCTCGCGCCCATGAAGGACTGGAAAGTCAACAACCCGGCCGAGATCAAAAAGGTTGTGGAGACGCTGGAAGACATCAAGGCCGACTTCGACGGTGCCCAGGCAGGCAACAAGCAGGTTTCCGTTGCCGATCTGATCGTGCTGGGTGGCTGTGCTGCGGTCGAGAAGGCGGCCAGGGATGCCGGGGTCGACGTCACCGTGCCGTTCACGCCGGGGCGTACCGATGCCACTGACGCGCAGACCGATGCCCAGAGCTTCGATTGGTTGCGCCCGGTCTCGGATGGCTTTCGCAACTTCCAGGACAGCAATGTCCGCTACAACGTGACGCCGGAGCGGATCTTTCTGGACCGCGCCGACCTGCTCGGCCTGACCGCGCCGGAATGGACCGTGCTCACGGGCGGCCTGCGCGTACTGGACATCAACACCGGCGGTTCCCAGGACGGCGTGTTCACCGACCGCCCCGGCGTGTTGTCCAACGACTTCTTCACCAACCTGACCACGATGGACTACTACTGGCACAAGGCGGACCAGGACGGCATGGCGTTCGAACTGCGTCGTCGCGACAACGACGCCAAGAAGTTCACCGCCACGCGTTGCGACCTGGTCTTTGGCGCCAACAGCCAGCTGCGCCAGATCTCGGAAGTCTATGCGTCCGACGACGGTCACGAAAAAATGGTGCATGACTTCGTCAAGGCGTGGCACAAGGTGATGATGCTCGATCGCTTCGACGTCGCCGCCTGAGCCATGGCGGCCGATTCGATTCCGGCGGACCGGTTTCGAATCGGTCGGCTTGCCCGCGGCGCTTCGCGCGAAGCGCCGACAACCCAGGCCGAGGGCTACTGACGCCGACCGCGTCAAGCGTGACCGATGCGGTTCCGCGGCGTCCCGGGGTCTTCGCACAAGACGCCGACCCATCCGGCTTCCGCCCGAGCGGCGGAGCCGGATTCTTGATTGCGCGTGCCAGCCGCGCGCCGACGTCCCATTTACCTGCTGCTGTGCCCATGCGACCGGGGTGTCGCGCATGCGGGCGCCGCCCACCGGGCCGGTTGCCGCATACCCGCCGATCCGCGAAGTTTTTCCCTACCGGCGCGTCGCGTCCGGGTCCCGATCTCCGGCCACGGCGAGCGCCGGGTCGATGCCCTGGCGGTGCCGCCATCGATCCCATGCCCGCAGCCGGAACGTGCCCGAGACAACGCCCGCGCCCGGCCCGAGATCGGGCGCCACGGGACGCCATGGCGAGGCATAATGCGTCACGCCCCGGCCCCTCGTCGGCCCACGGAGCGCGGATAAAACCACTCGGGCCTGCCGGGCACCGTCCCAGCCCGGCAATACACGGCGCCCATCGAGCGAAGCCGCCGCACCCGTAATCTGCACCGACGCCGCGCGCGGACTCGCCAGCCGACGGTCGACCCTCAGGCCGGGACCGTAAATCGGCAGGTTCATCGCCAGCACCAGCGAATCGGGCTCGGCCGGCCCGGCACAGATGACATGATCGGCACGGAATCGCCGGCCATCGCGGCATTGAATACAGCACGCGGCCAAGCCGCTGGCGATCGCGCCAGGGATCACATCGACACCGACCCAGGCCAGGCGGCGCAACGCCGCCCGCGTGGTCCGGCTGTAGTCCCGCCCCGGCCACAACAGTGTCACCGAGGCCACACGGCAGCAGCCGGCCGCTGCCGCCACGCCACCGGCAATCTCCAGCGCCGACCGCGACCCGCCCGCGATCACGATCGAAGTACGCGTCCCGGCGTCCAGCGCGGCCCGAAGCGCAATCAGCTGCATGGTCGAATGCCCGGACCAGACGCGGGGACAACCGGGCCGCTCATGCGCGGCCCAGGCCGGCAGTCGGCGCGTCCCCGTGTTCAGGCTGAGACGGTGGTAACGCATCATCCGCCCGTCCGCCAGCCACAGCCGGCCATGGGTCGGTTGGCAGCCGATCGCCCGGCTCGTGATGACGTGTGTAGCCGAAGGCGGCGACCAGCGCAGCCGATGCGGCGACACGGCTCCCGCGAGCATGGCCGCCGTGGCCCCGCCATATCGGCCGTCGTGCGGCGCGACCACGGTCACGCCAAATGTCTCGCCCGGGCCCCGGAGGTGGCTCAGCAGATGCCGGTGGGTTTCGCCGAGACCGACCAGAACGAGATCGTGTACGGCACCAGGCGGGCTTCGCTCGGGCCGCACCGCTCAGCTTCTGCTGGCCAGTTGTTGCGCTTGCGGCGGCGGAATCTTCAGCGTCTGGCCAGCCTGCAGCCGGTTGCTGTTCATGTCGTTGTAGCGACGCAGCGCCGGCACGCTCACCCCGTAGGTCTGCGCGATCTGCGAAAGCGTGTCGCCGCGCTTAACACGATGCTGCTGGTCGGCGGCGATATAGGTCGACGGCCGGTAGCTCGCGAAATACCCCTTGATGCCGCGCAGCATGGCCGCGGCCAGTCCGTTCTGGTAGCGCGCACGCGCCAGCCGGTGTTCGGTCGCGCGATTGGAGATGAAGTTGGTCTCGACCAGAATCGACGGAATATCCGGTGACTTCAGGACCATGAAGCCGGCCTGCTGCACCCGGCTCTTGTGCAGCGAGCCGAGGTCATCGAGCTGGGCCAGCACACGCCGACCGGCATCCATGCTGGCCTCGATACTCTGACTTTGTGACAGATCCAGCACGAATGACGCCAGACTGGAATTCTTGTTCTTCAAGCTGACCCCGCCGACCATGTCGGCGCTGTTCTCGCGCTGGGCCAGCCAACGCGCATGTTCGCTGGTCGCGCCATGCGGCGAAAGCGCATAAACCGAGGCCCCCTTTGCCCCGCCGCCGTCCGGCGATGCATCGCAATGAATCGAAATAAAGAAATCGGCCTTGTCCCGCCGCGCGATCACCATGCGCTGGCGCAGGCCGACGTAGTAGTCGCCGTTGCGGGTCAACACGCCCTTCATATGCGGTTGATCATCCACCATGCGCTTGAGCCGCCGCGCGATGGCCAGCGTGATATTCTTCTCCAGCAGCCCGTCCGGGCCGTGTGCGCCCGGGTCCTTGCCGCCGTGGCCGGGATCAATGGCGATAACGATGTCGCGCGATGGCGCGCGACGTTCAGGCACCCTGGGCTCATCCTGGGTCCCGGTAGCCGACCGATCGGCCGGCGAGTCGGCGGGTGTCGGCGAAGAGGCCTGCGCCATGGCGGCGGCCGACTTATCGGCAGTGGCCTGGCTATCGTCGCTGGCGGTCAATTCACCATCCGAATTTTGCGCATCCGTACTGGCGCCGGTTTGTGCCATCGCGGTGTCGGGCGCACCGTCTCGCGGATACAAGTCGAGCACGAGCCGATAGCGATGGCCGTCTGCCGGTGAGAGCATGAAACTCTTGGCGCGGATCATTTCAGCCAGATCGAGCACAACGCGCACGCCGGTGCCCTGATGCACGCCGGTACGAATCTTTTTGATCAGGCCGCTGCCGCGGGCCTGTCCGGCGACGCGTCCGAGATTGCGCGTGTGTGGCAGATCAATCACCAGCCGTAGCGGATGATCGACCATGAAGATATTCGGGTCGGTGTCCGCGGACAGATCGAAAACGACACGTGTTTTGTTCGGGCTCGCCGACATGCGCGCATCGTGCAGCCGTGCGACCTGGGCCGCAGCCGGCAACGTCAGCGTGAGGAAACCGAAAAAAATCAGCCATTGCACGCTACGGATCATGTGTCACCCCGTCTCCCCCACAGGGTTCGCGAGAGAACCGTTTTCCAGAGATTATCGACCGGGATCACCCGGCGCAAATTTTTTGACAGGAAAAACAGGACCTAGCGTGAAGGTGTTGGCTATCCACTTGAATTATGTGCGCGATCTGAATTGCTGCAGCTTCGCGATCACCTGCCGACCCGCCGCTGAACGGGACTGAAGATGCGCAAATCGCCCCTCACCACGGTATTCCAGCGTGATGTCGAGATCCGGCGCCGGCAGAAACCCGGCACCGCGATCGGCCCATTCCACCAATACCAGGTCGGAGTCGAGGCAGATGTCGCGGATGCCGAGAAATTCCAACTCTTCCGGGTCGCCCAGGCGATACAGGTCCAGATGATGCAGCCGCCGCCCCGACAGATCGTAGGGCTCGATCAACGTATAGCTCGGCGACACCACCGGTCCGGCATGACCGAGCCCCTGGATCGTCGCCCGCGCGAGCGCGGTCTTGCCGGCACCCAGTTCCCCCGTCAGCGTGATCACCACGCCCCGGGCGTGCACCTCGATCGCCCGTGCCAGCTGCCGGCCCAGCTGATCGGTGTCGGCCGGCGTGGGCAGGGCAACGTTCACGGGCGCTGCGGATTGGCCTGGCGTCGTATGCAGGGCAACAGATCGGTCGGCAACAGACCGCGCTCGCCGTCGCCGACGGCGGCCTCGTCGCCCGCCAGCGCGTGAACATAAACACCGAACACAGCGGCCTCGGCCAGCGTCATGCCCTGGGCCGCGAAACCGGCGATCACGCCAGTGAGCAAATCGCCCATGCCGCCGACCGCCATGCCGGGATTGCCCTGGGTGCACAGCCAGAGCTCGTCGGGCGTGGCGATGAGCGTGCCCGCGCCCTTGAGCGCCACCACCGCGTGGTAGCGCTCGGCCAGACGCCGCGCGGCCTGGACCCGGTCGGCGACCACATCGGCCGTCGACCACCCCAGCAGGCGCGCCGCTTCGCCGGGGTGCGGCGTGAGAATCCAGTGTTTGCGCTCGACCTGGGCGGCCGCCAGGCGATTGAGCGCATCGGCATCGACCACCAGCGGCCGATCCGAGTCGAGCGCGCGCCGCCACAGCGCATCGCCCCAGTCACCACGCCCCAGACCCGGCCCGATCGCGATCAGCGACGCCGCCGCGATCAACGCGTCCAGACGCGAAACCGCGTCGGCGGTACCCGGGTCGTCGGGCAGGCCCTGGCACATCAACTCGGGGCGCGCCTGGCTCATCGCGCCCGCATGATCGTGATGACAGGCCACGCTGACCAGCCCGGCCCCGGCCCGCAGCGCCGACTCGGCCGACATGCGAATCGCCCCGCCCATGCCCGGCCCGCCGCCAATGCACAGCACATGACCGTTGTCGCCCTTGTGCGCGCCGCGCGGCCGCGCCGGCAGCACATGCCGCAGATCGCGATGCGTGATGCGCCGGGCCACGTGGGGCTGATCTCCGTACAGCGCATCCGGCGCGCCGAGATCGTCGAAGGCGAGCTCACCGCTGTGCGCCGCGCCGTCGCCGGTGAGCAGGCCCAGCTTGAGGCCGATGAAAGTGACCGTGGTATCGGCGACCACCGCACGCCCCCAGGTGCGCCCGGTGCCGGCATCCACGCCGGAGGCGATATCGATGGCCAGCACCCCGACGCCCCGGCCCGACGCTTCGTTGATGCGATCGATGGCCTGGGCCATGGCTCCGGTGACCTCGCGGTTCAAGCCGGTGCCGAACAGGGCATCGACGATCAGGTCGGCCTGAATCGGCTCATCGACGAAATCACGAATCTCGCCGCCGGCCTCGCGCCAGGTGTCGAATGCGCGCGCCGCGTCGCCGGTGGCCTTCGCCAGATCCAGCGGTGCGACCAGCGTCACCCGCCACCCGGCTGCCATCGCCTGGCACGCAACCAGCGCCCCATCGCCGCCGTTGTTGCCCGGCCCACAGAACACGACCAGCCGCCCCGGCATGGGCCAGTTCTGGGCCAGTTCGTCGTAGGCCGCGCGCGCAGCGCGCTCCATCAGGGCAAAACCGTCCACCCCGAATTCGTTGATGAAGCGCGTATCCAGGGCTCTGAGCTGATCGGCGTCATAGACCAGGTTCGGCAGATAATCGCTGGTTTCGGTCATACGGAATCCGGGACGGGATCAGCGGTTCCAGGCGCGGCGCACGCGGGCCACGAGTGCGGCCGTCGAGCCGTCGTGCGCGGCGGCCCGCGGCTGCTCCCCCAGTTCGTCGACGATCTGGCCGGCCATGGTCTTGCCGAGCTCCACGCCCCACTGGTCGAAGCTGTTGACGTTCCAGATCACGCCCTGCACGAACACCTTGTGTTCGTAGGCGGCGATCAGGGCCCCGAGGTGATGCGCGTCGAGCGCATCGAGCAACAGCATGTTGCTCGGCCGGTTACCGTCGAACCGACGTGCGGCCAACCGGTGTTCGAGCGCGTCGCCCGCCAGCCCCTGGGCTTCGAGCTCGGCCCGCAGTGCATCGCTGTCGCGACCGCACATCAGGGCTTCGGCCTGGGCGATACAGTTGGCCACCCGCTCGCGCTCGCGCGCATCGCCGGCCGCCTCGGGGGCCGACAGCGGCAGCACGAAGTCCAGATCCACCGCCGGATCGCCTTGATGCAGCATCTGGAAATAAGCGTGTTGCGCATTGGTGCCCACGCTGCCCCAGATGGTGGGCACGGTGGAAACCGTCGCCGGCTTGCCTTCGCGCGTCACCGACTTGCCGTTGGATTCCATCTCCAGCTGCTGGAGAAACGCCGGCAGCGAGGCCAGGCGCTGGGCATAGGGCACCACGCAGTGGCTCTTCAAGCCCAGGAAATTGTTGTTCCAGATACCGGTCAGCGCCAGCATCGCGGGCAGATTGTCCGCCAGCGGTGCGGTACGGAAGTGCTGGTCCATGGCATGGGCGCCGGCCAGCAGTGCTTCGAATTGTTCGGGGCCGGCCGCAAGCAGGATCGACAGGCCGACCGCGGACCATAGCGAATAGCGACCGCCGACCCAGTCCCAGAAACCGAACATGCGCTCGATACCGAACTCGGACACGGCCTCGGCATTGGTGGATACGGCCACGAAATGCTTGGCGATATCGCCCTCGCCCGCGCCGGCATCGACCAGCCACTGGCGCGCCACGCGGGCATTGGCCAGTGTTTCGGCGGTGCCGAAGGATTTGGACGTCACGATCACCAGCGTGGTGGCCGGGTCGAGGCCAGCCAGCGTGTCGTCGAGATCGGCCGGATCGACGTTGGCCACGAAATGCGGCCGCGGCCCATCGCCCGCATACAGCGCTTCGCAGATCAGGCGCGGGCCCAGGTCGGAGCCGCCGATGCCGATGTTGAGTACATCGGTGATCGGCCGGCCGGAGAAGCCGGTCCAGCGGCCGCTGCGGACCTCATCGGCGAACCCGGCCATGGCGCGGCGGACGTCGTGAACCGCTTCATCCATCGGCGCCTCGTCGGGCGCGCGCAGCGCGACGTGCCAGGCGGCCCGGTTCTCGCTGGTGTTGATGGCATGGCCGGCGAACATGTCCTCGCGCGCCTGCAATACGCCCTGCGCTTCGGCCAGTTCGAGCAGGGCCGCGCGCACGTCGTCGTCCATACGCTGCTTGGAATAGTCCAGCGTCACACCGGCCGCGGCCACGCTATAGCGCGAAGCGCGGGCTGCGTCGGCCGCAAACAGATCCAGCATCTGCTGGCTCGCGTTCTTCGCCGCCAGGGCGACGAGGTTCTTCCAACCGGGTTGGTCGAGGGGGTCGGACATCGATTCCAGCCTTTGCGCCGTTTCGGCGCGAGTCAGACGATACGAAAAGGGGCGACGACATGCGTGCCGAGAGCATCGAGACTAGCTAAAAACGGCCGTCTCAGCTAGCGCGGGCCGGCGGCCGGATCAGACCGATACGCCCATGTTGTCGATCAGGCGTGTCCGCCCGAGATACCCGGCGGCGAGTACGCGAAAATCGGTCGTGTCGGGTTCGGCCGGACCGAGATCGGCGGCACGGATCTCGAAGTAATCGGGCTCGAAACCGCCATCGACGAGCCGGGCCCAGCCACGGGCTTCCAGCCCGCGGAAATCGCGCTGCCCGGCGGCCAGCCGCTCGGCGACATCCGCGATCGCCGCCGACAGGGTCAGGGCCTGGCGGCGCTGGGTGTTGTCCAGATAATGGTTGCGCGAGGAATACGCCAGCCCGTCATCGTCACGCACGGTCGGCACGCCCTCGACCGCCACGTCCATGCACAGATCGGCGACCATGCGCTTGATCACGGCGAGTTGTTGGTAGTCCTTTTCGCCGAAGAAGGCCGCATCGGGATGCACGATATTGAACAGCTTGTTCACCACCGTGGCCACGCCGCGGAAATGCCCCGGCCGGCTGCGCCCGCACAGGATCTCGGTGATGCCCGAGACCTCCACCGTCGTGGCACTGCCGCCATCCGGATACATTTCGTCGACGCCGGGCACGAACACGGCATCGACGCCGGCATGAACGAGCGCGGCGCGATCGGCATCGAAGGTGCGCGGATAGCTCGCCAGGTCCTCGTTCGGCCCGAACTGCAGCGGATTGACGAAGATGCTCGCGATCACCCGGTCGCAGCGCGCGCGCGCGGCGGCCACCAGGGCCAGATGGCCGGCGTGGAGATTGCCCATGGTCGGCACCAGGCCGACCGTCTCGGAGCCGGCACGCCACTGGCGCACCGCATCGATGGTATTCAGGACTTGCATGGACGATCCCATCCCGGGAACCTATTTGAAACCGTGCTCCGGCGCCGGGTAGCGGCGATCCTTGACCGCGGCGACATAGTCGGCGGTGGCGGTATCCAGGCCATCCGCGTCCTGCATGAAGTTCTTCACGAAACGCGGTTTCTTGCCCGGCGACAACCCCAGGATGTCGTAGATCACCAGAATCTGGCCGTCGGTGTCCGGCCCGGCGCCGATACCGATGACCGGCACCCCGGACTCGGCCGTGATCCGCGCCGCCAGCGACGATGGCACGCACTCCAGCAGCAACAGATCGGCGCCGGCCTGTTCCAGGCGTTTGGCGTCGCGGCACATGGCCGCGGCCGCGGCCTCGTCGCGCCCCTGGACCTTGAACCCGCCCAGCTTGTGTACCAATTGCGGGCGCAGGCCGAGATGCGCACAGACCGGCACGCCGTAGGTGGCCAGATGCTCGATGGTGTCGGCGATCTCGGCGCCGCCCTCGATCTTGACCATCTTGGCGTCGCCCTCGGCCATCAGCCGGTGGGCGCCGGCAAGCGCGGCGTGCTTGGTGGCATAGGACAGAAACGGCAGATCGGTCATCACGAAGGCCCGTTCCAGGCCAGCCGCGGTGATGCGGCTGTGATAGACCATGTCGTCCATCGACACGCCGACCGTGGTCGTCGCGCCCTGGATCACCATACCGAGGCTGTCGCCGACCAACACCACGTCGACGCCCGCGCGATCCTCGAGTGCGGCGAAGCTGGCGTCATAGGCCGTCAGGCAGGCGATTTTCTCGCCCTCGGCCTTCATCGTCGCCAGATCGCCCAGCGTCAACGGCTTGCGGGTCTGCTGCTGCAGATGCGGATAAGGACTGGTATTCATGGCGCGGACTATAGCATCGGCGCCTATGTCTGCGGCAGGGATTGCACCGTCACGGGGCGCTCCAAGGCCGAAAGCAGGGCCCGATAATCGGCGTCGTTACCGACCAGGTCCATGGCCTCGGCATCGACGCGAACCAGGCGCGTGGCGTCGTAGGTCGCGAAATGCGCGCGATACGCCGATACCACACGGGCGAGATAATCCCGTTCCAGATTCGCTTCGGCCGGCCGCCCGCGCCTGGCGATGCGTGCCATGAGCGTGTCGAGCGGCGCATCCAGATAGATCACACAGTCCGGCCGCGGCGCCTGCCACGCCAGCCGGGCGTAAATATCCTCGTACAACGCCAGCTCCGGGCCGGACAGCGTCAGCCGGGCGAACAACGGATCCTTGTCGAACATGAAGTCGGCGACGCAGCCGCCGCCGAACAGATCCGACTGGCGCAGCGAATCGACCTGGCGGGCGCGCTGCAGCAAAAAGAACAACTGGGCCGGCAAGGCATGCGCGGCCGGATTGTCATAGAAATCGCCGAGAAACGGATTGTCGTCCGGGGCCTCGTCGAGCAGCCCGGCGTCCAGATCCGCCGCCAGCCGGCCGGCCAGCGTCGATTTGCCGACGCCGATGGGGCCTTCGATGGCGATATAGCGCCCGGCTTTCATCGCGTTCTCGGCCACGGCTGCACGTCGTCGCAGTGCACATCCCGCAGGCAATCGACGACGCGGCCATGTGAACCGAGCACGAGCGCCGGCGCGATCTCGGCCAGCGGCACCAGTACGAAGGCGCGCCGGTGGGCGCGCGGGTGCGGCAGCACCAGATCCGCGGCGTCGAGCCGGCGCTCGTCGTAGGCGAGGATATCCAGATCGAGCGTGCGCGGGCCCCAGCGCACCTCGCGCACTCGATCGTGCGCGGCCTCGACCGCCTGCAGCGCCTGCAACAGGGCGCGCGGCGCCAGATCCGTGGCCAGCGCGGCGGCGGCATTGCAGAACATGGGTTGACCGGACGGGCCACCCACCGGTGCGGTGCGATAGAACGACGATACGGCAAGCAGCGCCACGCCTGGAGTCGCGCCCAGTGCGTCGAGCGCGCGCTCGATCTGGTCGGCCGGATCGTCCAGATTACTGCCGAGGCCGATCCAGGCGACATGCCGGCCGGCCGACCGGGTCACGACGAATCGGCCGCCGCGGACTTGCGCGGGCGCCCGCCGCGACGCTTGCGTCGGCGCGCCCCGGCGCCCGACGCCGGCTTGGGCGTGGATGGATCGTCCTGCATCACGGTCCACCATTCGGCCAGTTCCGGCTCGACTTCGCCGACCTCGGCCCGCAGCAGTAGAAAATCATAAGCGGCACGAAAACGCGGATGCGGGATCAGGCGCTCGGGATGACGCCCGCGAATCTTGTGAAAGCGCGGCTGCAACTGCCAGATCTCGCGCATGGGGATGGAAAACCGCTTGGGAATCGCCACGCGCTGGATCTGTCGCGAAACCACCTGCGACTGGGCGCTGGCCAGCGCCGGCGCCGGCGGCATGCCCTCACGCTCGAGATTGGCCGCGCCTTCACGCACGGCCGGCCAGAGCAGCGCGGCGAAGATAAACGCAGGCGTGACCGGCTTGCCCGCTTCGATGCGGGCCGCCGTGTTGGCAATCGCTTTTTCGATCAACGCCTCGCTGGCCGCGCCCGCCGGCGATTCGATCACGGCCATGGTGTCGGCGAACAGCGGGCGCAGCAGATCGTAGTGGCGCAGCATGCGATAGACCTTGGGGCCCGACGGATGCATGAGCAGCTTGAGCACTTCGTCGAACATGCGCGCCGAGGGCACGTCGGCCAGCAACTCGATCATGTCGGCCGGCGGCTCGGCCGCCGGGTCGAGCGCCAGATCCAGCTTGGCCGCGATGCGCACCGCGCGAATCATGCGCACCGGATCCTCGCGGTAGCGCACGCGCGCCTCGCCGATCAGCCGCAGGCGGCGTGCCTTGATGTCGGCCAGGCCATCGACATAGTCGTAGATGCAATGGTCGGCGATATCCAGATACAGACCGTTGATGGCGAAATCGCGTCGGCGCGCATCCTCGGCGATCGAGCCGAACACATTGTCGCGCAGCACGCGCCCGGCATCGTCGAGTTCGCGCGCATCCTCGGTTTCGGCATTGGCCGGATCGGCACGGAAGGTGGAAACCTCGACGATCTCGCGCCCGAAGCGCACATGACAGATCTGGAAACGGCGCCCGATCAGTCGCGCCTTGCGGCCGAACACCTCGACCACCGCCTCCGGCTCCGCATCCGTGGAGACGTCGAAATCCTTGGGCGCCACGCCCAGCAGGAGGTCGCGTACCGCGCCGCCCACGAGGCACGCGCGGTAGCCCGCCGCGTGCAGTCCGTCGAGCACGGACAATGCCGCCTCGCTGATGTCGCCACGCGTGATGCCGTGCTCGTCCGGCTCGACCTTTCTTACTTCGTTAATGAATCTGCCCCAGTGCGCTCAATGGTTCATTCGATGAGTTCAGGGTCCGGCGTGTCATGGGAAACCGCGCCAACGACCGCGTGCCCGCCGGACCAGACGCGGCGAGCCTAACGCAGCGAGTTTACATGAGCGAACCGCAACGCTGAATTGTGCGCTCGCCCCGGCTGCGTACGACAGCCGCCCGCGCCGCCCCCGTGTCAAGTATCGGCCGCGGGCGGTAACGTATGCCGCAGCACACGGCGCGTCGCTCTGCCAGCGCCATTCGACTCCTGCAAGGACTGCCCATGGATCATCGCGACTATGTCCGCCACGACGCAACCGCTCTCGCCGACTTGATCGCGCGCGGTGAAGTGTCTGCCACCGAGGTCGTTTCGGCCGCGCGCCATCGCCTGGAGGCCGTCGACCCCACACTCAACTGCGTGGTTCGCCGCATGGACGAGATCGCCGACCAGCGCGCGCTGGCCACGGTATCCGGCCCGTTCGCGCAGGTCCCGTTCCTGATCAAGGACCTGTTCCAGAACTATGCCGGCGTCCCCACCACCTATGGCAACGCGGCACTCAAACGCATCGGCTACAAGCCGCCGGTGCATGCCGAGGTCGTGCGACGATTCATCGCCGCCGGGGTCAATATCCTCGGCAAGACCAACACCCCGGAGTTCGGCGCCAAGGGCATCACCGAACCGGAAGCCAACGGGCCGACGCGCAATCCCTGGAATACCGCCCATACGCCCGGCGGTTCCTCGGGCGGCTCGGCCGCCGCGGTCGCGGCCGGCGTGGTGCCGATGGCCGGCGCCAACGACGGCGGCGGCTCGATTCGAATACCGGCCGCCTGCTGCGGTTTGTTCGGCCTCAAGCCCGGCCGGGCCCGCGTGCCGGGCGGCCCCGACCATACCGACATGATGCACGGCGCCGCCGTGGATCATGTGATCAGCCGCTCCGTGCGCGACAGCGCGGCCATGCTGGACGCCATCGCCGGCTACGAACCGGGGGCGATCGTGCGCATCGAGAGCCCGCCGATGCCCTATCGCCAGGCCATCGAGCGCGATCCCGGGCGATTGCGTATCGGCGTGATGGACAGCTCGCCACTGGGCCACCCGCTGCATCCCGAAGTCGGCACGGCCCTGACCCGGACCATCCAATGCCTGACCGACCTGGGCCACGAGGTCGAGCCGGCCGCCCCCGAGCTCGACGGCGCCCGGCTGTGCCAAGATTTTCTGTCCATGTGGTTCGTGCAGATGGCGCGCGTGGTGGACGAGGTGCGCGCGCTGACCGGGGCCCGCGCCAGTGAATTCGAACTCGACACGCGCGCGATGGCGCATCTCGGCCGCAGCCTGTCAGCCATCGAGTACAGCCGGCTGCACGGCCGCTGGCTGGGCTACCGCCAGGCGCTGGCCGCCTTTCACGCCGATTACGACCTGCTGCTCACGCCCACCCTGGCCAGCCCGCCGGTGGCGATCGGCGAACTGGCCACCCCGGGCTGGCAACACGCCGCGCTCAGGCCCCTGCTGCACATGCCCAGCGCCCGGGCGTTGCTGGCCTCGGGTATCGTCGACCGGATGGCGCACGAGAACCTGCGCCATGTACCGTTCACCCAGCTCGCCAACCTGACCGGCACGCCCGCCATGTCGGTACCGCTGCATGTCAGCGACGCCGGCCTGCCGATCGGCAGCCAGTTCGTCGGCCCGCCCGGCGGCGAGATGTTGCTGTTCCAGCTGGCCGCCCAGATCGAGCGGGCCGCGCCCTGGTTCGACCGGCTGCCCCGGATCGCCGGCATCGACCCGTGATCGGCGATATCAGTTCAGCCGATGCATCCAATACCCGGTGCCCCCGGCCAGCAGGACGGTCGGCAGACTGGCCGCGATCCATGGCGGAATGCCGTAGACCGGCCCGGTCGAAGCCACGATCTCGTTGACCAGAAAGAACAACAGACCGGTCAGGCCGCCCATGAACAGCCGCTGCCCGGCACTGGCGCTGCGCAGCGAACCGAAGGCGAACGGCAAGGCGAAAATCACCAGGACCCAGACGGTGAACGGCGTGACGATGTTGCGCCAGAGCGCGAGTTTGTAGTCGTCCGCGTTGATGTCATTGGCGTCGAGGTAGTTGATGTACTGCCACAGGCCATAGGACGACAACTCGTCCGGCTGGGTGACCGCAAGCTCGAGCGTCTCCGGCTTGATCGCGATGGGCAGCGACATCTGCGGCGGGGATGCGGTCCGGCTGTGCCGCAGCGCCAGATGTGTGATCCGCGGCTGGTCGATGATCAGGTTCTGTCCGTCGACATGCGCCCGATCAGCCGCCACCGCCAGTTGCAGCTGGCCGTCGCCGTTCAGGCGATAGACATCGAGCCCCTGGATACGCCCGCCCGGCAGCACCGAATCGATGCGCAGGACATAGCCGTTGCTGCGCAGCCACAAGCCGTTGTCGACCGAGCGCCCGGCTTCGCCGTGGCGTGCCTTGTCGCGCAGCATGGTCGCATTCTGCACCCCGATCGGCGCCGCCAGCTCGCCGAGCACGACCGTGATCACGGCCAGGATGAAACCGGCGATTCCCACCGACACGGCCAGCCGCTTCATCGACACGCCGGCGCTGCGGATCACCACCAGCTCGCTGCCGGCTGCCAACGCACCGAGTGCCAGCAGCGCGCCGAGCAGCGAGACCACCGGCATCACGAAGGCAAGCCGCTCGGGCAGCATAAGCACGCACCAGACCAGGATCTTGGCCAGTCCCCAGCTGCCCTGTCCAATGTTGTCCACTTCGCCGATGAACAGCATCAGCGACAGCAGCGCGGCGATCACCGCCACCACCATGCCGGTTGCGGCCAGGATGGTGCGTGCAATGTAGCGATCGATGATCCGGATCATGCCGCGCCCCCGCCGCGCCGCCGTGGCCAGCCGCTTTCACGCGCGATCAGAACCACGGCGATGGCGAACACCACACCATGCACCCACCATTCGCCGATGACGGGCGGCAGCAGGCTGCTCTCGATCGCCTGGCCGGACAGCCGTACGAGATTGAGATAAATCACGAAGAACAGAATGCCCACGATCACGCGCCCGTAGCGCCCTGCCCTCGGCGGCACCCGGCCGATGGGCAACGCGATCAGCGCCAGGATGAAAATCGACAATGGCACGGAAATCCGCGTCTGCCACTTGGAAATCGCCTTGCCCCGGTCGCTCTGCATCAGGGTGAGTGTGGACTTGGCGTCATAGTCGTTATCCTTGAGCGCGCGCGCCGGCGACAGGCGGATGCCGTGCTTGTCGAAGTGAATGATGCGATAGTCCGCATCGCCCGGCACCCCTTCGTAGCGCCACCCGTCGGAGAGCACCAGGGTCACCGCGTGCTCGTCATTGACGCTCTGGCGCGCCGTGCTGGCCGTCACGATCGTCTGGCGGTCGCGGCCCTGGTGTTTCGACAGCACGCGCACGAACACGTGGTGCAACCGCCCCTGGGCGTCGCGGCTCTCGGCGTAGAACGACACCCGGCCGCCGTCGAAGCTGGCAAAACGCCCCGGCGTGACCGACTGCACCGCGTTGGCCGCGGTCTGCGCGCCCAGCCGATTGATCTCGCGCTGCGCATGCGGCGCGACGATAATCGACATCGTGCCCGCAAACAGGGCAATCAGCGCGGCGACCGTCAGAAACGGACGGTAGATGACCGCAAGGCCCACGCCGCCGGCCATGAGCGCAGCCATCTCGTTATCCCGGCACAACCGGCCGACCACGAGCATGATGGCCAGCAGGACCGAAATCGGCATGACGATATCGAGGTTGCTCACCACGCTGAGCGCGGCCAGCGTGGCGACCGTGTCCACCGGCACCTGGCCGGCCGCGGCATCGCCGATGTAGCGCGACAACCCGATTCCGAGGGTCAGGAATACGAGCACCGCGGTAATCACCAGCCAGGTTTTGGCGGTCTCCCCGAACAGGTGCCTGAAAATCACACTAGGCATGAATGGCCAAACTCGCACAACAGAGGGAATGTTTCATTTGGCAGCGGTGACCACGTCGGGGGTGATTTTTTCGAAAATTTATGTAGACTTCGCGCTTTCGAATCATTTGATCAGGCCCTAAGCGCTTCATTTGCAGGTTCACGGAACGGTTGAGGCGCGCCACCACAACTCAGGATTATCGGCTTTGCAGGAGCAACGCATGGAATATCTCGTAAAGAGCGGCAGCCCCGAAAAACAGCGGGTCGGCTGTGTAATCGTCGGTATCTTCGACCGCCGCAAGCCTTCCACGCAAGCCGAGGCTCTGGACGTGGCGAGTGGTGGACTGATCGCCTCCGTCATGCGGCGCGGCGACATGGACGGCAAGCTGGGGCAGACCACGCTGCTGCACGGTCTGGATGACCTGTTCTGCGATCGTATCCTGCTGGTGGGATGCGGCAAGGAACGCGATTTCAATACGCGCGCCTACCAGAAGGCCTGCGCGGCCGCCGCCGCCGAACTCGACACCATGGGCGGTGTCGATGCGGCCTTCTACCTCACCGAACTCAATGTGCGCGGTCGCGACGACTTCGGCTGGAGCGTCAAGCAGGCCCTGCTCACCGTCGAGGACGCGTTCTATCGCTTCGAGGCCTGCAAGGGCCCCCGCTTCGAGAAGCACAGCCGCAAGCTGTCGCGCCTGGTGTTCCAGGTGCCGCGCCGCTCCGATCTGCCGGCGGCCGAGCGCGGTGTGAACGAAGGCGTGGCCACGGCCAACGGCGTGAAAATGGCCAAGGATCTGGCCAACATGCCGGGCAACATCTGCACGCCGACCTATCTCGCCGAACAGGCCACCGCCCTGTCCGAGCGCAGCCCGGGCGTGAAAACGCAGGTGCTCGAGGAAGCCGACATGGAAGCGCTCGGCATGGGCGCGCTGCTGGGTGTCTCGCGTGGCTCGAGCCAGCCGGCCAAGTTCATCGTCATGGAATACATGAACGGCACCAAGAGCGACAAGCCGACGGTACTGGTCGGCAAGGGCGTGACCTTCGATGCCGGCGGCATCAGCCTCAAGCCGGGCGCGGCCATGGACGAAATGAAGTACGACATGGGCGGTGCGGCGAGCGTGTTCGGGGCGATGGAGGCGGCCGTCGAGCTGGAACTGCCGATCAACCTGGTGGGCGTGATCGCCGCCACCGAGAACCTGCCGGACGGCAACGCCTACAAGCCGGGCGACATCCTCACCAGCATGTCGGGCCAGACCATCGAAATCCTCAACACCGACGCCGAGGGCCGTCTGGCGCTGGCCGACGCGCTGACCTACGTCGAACGCAACTACGACGCCGATGCCGTGGTGGACATGGCCACGCTGACCGGCGCGGCGGTGGTCGCACTGGGCCATCATGCCTCCGCGCTGTACGGCAACAACAGCCCGCTGCGACGCGCCCTGCGCGATGCCGGCGAAACGGTCGGCGATCGCGCCTGGCCCATGCCGCTGTGGGAGGATTACCAGTCGGATCTGGATTCCAACTTCGCCGACATGGCCAACGTCGGCGGCCGCGCTGGCGGCTCGATCACCGCAGCGAGCTTCCTGCATCGCTTTGCACGCAAGCTGCGCTGGGCGCATCTGGACATCGCCGGCACGGCCTGGAAATCGGGCAAGGAAAAAGGCGCGACCGGCCGCCCGGTGGGCCTGCTCACGCAGTACCTGATCGACCGCGCACAACAGGGCTGACGGAACGCGGACACACCTGATGACCGAAGTCTTCTTCTACATTCTGGAAGACGGCGCCGCGGATGCCGCGGCGCAATTCGCCTGCCGGCTCACCGAGAAGGCACACAGCGAAGGCCATCGGGTGTTCATCCACGTCGCGGACGCCGAACAGGCGAACGCGCTCGATGAGCTGCTCTGGCGATTCCGCCAGGGCAGTTTCGTCCCGCATGTCACGGCCGAAGCGCTGGCAGCGGACGATGATCTCACGCCGGTGGTCATCGGTACCGGCGAACCTCCCGTCGGCTTCGACGATATGCTGATCAACGTCGGCGGCGAGGTCGGCGGCTTCTTTTCGCGTTTCGCCCGCCACAACGAAGTCGTTGGCCCCGAGGCGATGGCCGCTGCACGCCGGCAATACCGTTTTTTCAAGGATCGCGGCTACCCGTTGACCACGCACAAGATCGCGGCCCGTTGAGCGCGCCCCGCGTTGCCCGCGCGCGGTCTTGGAACACGTCGCCCGCGCCCGCAAACTGGGCGGTCAAGCCGCCGCACGAATCGATAAAGAGATCTTCCATGGCCGAGATGGACAAGACCTTCGACCCCCACGCGATCGAAGCCCGCTGGTATCCCGTGTGGGAGGAGCGCGGTTATTTCGCGCCCGACATGAACGCATCGGGCGACCCATTCTGCGTCATGCTGCCGCCGCCCAACGTCACCGGGCGACTGCACATGGGCCATGCCCTGGACGATACCCTCCAGGATGCCCTGACCCGCTATCACCGCATGCGGGGCGTACCCACGCTGTGGCAGCCGGGCACCGACCATGCCGGCATCGCCACCCAGATGCTGGTCGAGCGCCAGGTCGAGGCCGAGGGCAGCTCGCGCCATGCCATGGGCCGCGAGGCCTTCGTCGAGCGTATCTGGCAGTGGAAGGCCGAATCCGGCGGCCACATCACGACCCAGATGCGGCGCCTGGGCGCCTCGGTCGACTGGTCGCGCGAGCGCTTCACCATGGACGAGGGCCTGTCCGAAGCAGTGCGCAAGGTCTTCGTCGATCTGTACGACAAGGGCCTGATCTATCGCGGCCAGCGGCTGGTCAACTGGGACCCGGTGCTGCACACGGCGATCTCCGATCTCGAGGTCGAGAACGTCGAGGTCGACGGCCACATGTGGCACTTCAAGTATCCGCTGGAAGGCGGCGCCACCTACGAGTACATCGAGACCGACGCCGAGGGCAACGAGACCTTCCGCGAAACGCGCGACTACATCTCGATTGCCACCACCCGTCCGGAAACCATGCTGGGCGACGGCGCGATCGCCGTACATCCGGACGACAAGCGCTACGCGCCGATCGTGGGCCTGCGCTGCGAGATTCCGGTCGGGCCGAAGACCCGGCGTCGCCTGATTCCGATCATCACCGATGACTATCCGGACCCGGACTTCGGCTCCGGCGCGGTCAAGATCACCGGCGCCCACGACTTCAACGACTATGAAGTCGCCAAGCGCAACCATATCCCCATGTATCGGCTAATGGACGAATCGGCCGCCCTGCGGACGGACGGCGCGCCCTACGCCGACGCCGCCGCCCAGGCCGCCGCGATCGTCGCCTCGGGCGATACGCCGGATGCCATGGCCGTCGACGCCATCAATCTGGTGCCCGACGAATACCGCGGCCTGAATCGTTTCGAGGCGCGCCGCCGGATCGTCGAAGCCATCGATGCCGAAGGCCTGATGATCACCGCCGAGGACAAGAAGATCATGCAGCCCTACGGCGATCGTTCGGGCGACGTGATCGAGCCGATGCTCACCAACCAGTGGTTCGTCGACGCCAAAACACTGGCCAGGCCGGCGATCGAGGCCGTCGAGGACGGGCGCATCCGTTTCATCCCCGACAACTGGTCCAAGACCTACTTCGAGTGGATGCGCAACATCCAGGACTGGTGCATCTCGCGCCAGCTCTGGTGGGGCCATCGCATTCCGGCCTGGTACGACGAGGCCGGCAATGTCTACGTCGGCGCGAGTGAAGCCGATGTGCGCAACAAGCACGGCCTCGCCGAGGACGTGGCGCTCAGCCAGGACGAGGACGTGCTCGACACCTGGTTCTCGTCCGCCCTGTGGCCGTTCTCCACGCTCGGCTGGCCGGAGCAGACCGACGCACTTGCCACCTTCTACCCGACCAACGTCCTGGTCACCGGCTTCGACATCATCTTCTTCTGGGTCGCCCGGATGATCATGATGGGCCTGGAGTTCATGGACGACGTCCCCTTCCGCGAAGTCTACATCCACGGCCTGGTGCGCGATTCCGAGGGTGCGAAGATGTCCAAGTC
Source organism: Salinisphaera sp. SWV1 (assembly GCF_052044155.1). Lineage (NCBI taxonomy): Bacteria > Pseudomonadati > Pseudomonadota > Gammaproteobacteria > Salinisphaerales > Salinisphaeraceae > Salinisphaera > Salinisphaera sp. SWV1. Next base: position 35,577 of record NZ_JBQDYE010000001.1, on the reverse strand, counting down.
CAAGGGCAACGTGCTCGATCCGATCGACCTGATCGACGGCATCGACCTGGAATCGCTGGTCGCCAAGCGCACCTCGGGCATGATGCAGCCGGCCAAGGCCGCGAAAGTGGCCAAGGCCACGCGCGCTGAATATCCGAACGGCATCGCCGCCTACGGCACCGATGCCCTGCGCTTCACCTTCGCGGCACTCGCCTCCTACGGCCGCGACATCCGCTTCGATCTCGGCCGTGTCGAGGGTTATCGCAACTTCTGCAACAAGCTCTGGAACGCCGCGCGCTTCGCGCTCATGCAGGTGCCCGACGACTTCGTCCCGGCCGACGACGAAAACATCGAGTTGTCGATGGCCGACCGCTGGATCGTGTCGCGCCTGCAGCAGCTCGAAGCCGACATGGCCACACATTTCGACAGCTATCGCTTCGATCTGGCGGCCAATGCCATCCACGATTTCACCTGGCACCACTTCTGCGACTGGTACCTGGAGCTGATCAAGCCGGTGCTCTCCGGCGATGCCCCGGAGGCCGCCAAGGCCGGCACCCGCCGTACGCTGGTGCGCACGCTGGAAACGACGCTGCGCCTGCTGCACCCGTTGATGCCGTTCATCACCGAGGAAATCTGGCAACGCGTGGCGCCGCTCGCGCGCGGTCGCGCGCTCGCCGCCGCGGGGGAAAGCATTTCCGTGCAGCCCTTCCCGGCCGCCGACGACTCGCGCATCGACGCCAACGCCGAAGCCGACATCGAGTGGCTGAAAAAAGTCATCAACGGCCTGCGCACGATCCGCGGCGAAATGGATATCGCGCCGCGCCAGAAGATTCCGCTGGTCGTGGCCAATGCCAGTGCGACCGATCGCGAGCGCCTCGCCGTGCACCGTGCCGCCATCGATTTCCTGGCCGGCGTGGCATCCATCGACGAACGGCCCGCCGCCGAGATTCCCGAATCCGCCGTGGCACTGGTCGGCGACATGCAGCTGCGCGTGCCGCTGGCCGGGCTGATCGACACCGAGGCCGAACTGGCCCGGCTCGACAAGCGCCTGGCCAAGCTGGAAAAGGACCTGAACGGCGTGCGTGGCCGCCTGGCCAGCGACTCGTTCGTTGCCAAGGCGCCGGCCGAGGTGGTGGACAAGGCGCGCGCCCAGGCCGAGGAGCTTGAGCGCGAGCAGGTCGAACTCACCGAGCAGCGCGGGCGCATCGCCGCACTGTAGGCGCGCCCGGGCGCGCTGAAAGCGGCGCGACGACGACTTGCCTGTGCGACATCCGGCACCACATCACAATCAATGAGGAGAGCGCCGGCTCGATGTCGGCCGGCGTGCCGAACGAGGTTGACCATGGCCGCACGACTGTTACTGCTGTTCATCATCGCGCCGATCATCGAGCTGTTTCTGCTGGTCAAGATCGGCGGCATTATCGGCGTGATTCCGACCATTGCCCTGGTGCTGCTGACCGCCCTGATCGGCAGCCAGCTGGTACGGCGGCAGGGGTTGGGCGTGATGAACCGTATCCGCGCGGCGCAGGCGCGTGGCGAGGCCCCGGCCCTGCCGATGCTCGACGGCGCGGCCCTGCTTCTGGCCGGTTTCTTCCTGCTTACCCCCGGCTTCATATCGGACGCGCTCGGCTTTGTGCTGCTCATTCCGCAACTGCGCAGGCGATTGGCGAAAAACCTGCTATCACGCTTCGTGATTCTCACCCCGGGCGGCGGCGGATTCGGCCGCGGCCCGTTCGGCGGCGGTGCCGACGACGGCACGATCGAAGGCGAATACCAGCGCAAGTCCGGTCGCGCGGATGGCGCGCACCACGACAACCGGCTCGACCGCGACGACTGATCCGCCAGCGCACTGGATGTCTTTCAGGCGCGGCTTCGATAATCTGGTGAGCCTGTCACCCTCCCCGATGCAAGCATGTCGTCCCGACCGCCCCTACAGCCCGATGCAACGGAGCGCGCGGCCATCGCCGGCGCCCTCGACCGCGCGCGCCGCGCCATCGGCCAGCGGCTGTACGACAAGGATCACGCGATTCGACTGGCACTCGCCTGCCTGCTGGCCGATGGCCACCTGCTGATCGAGGATATTCCGGGCGTGGGCAAGACCACGCTGGCACACGGACTGGCGGATGCGCTGGGGCTGGCGTTCTCGCGCATCCAGTTCGTCTCCGATCTGCTGCCGAGCGATATTCTCGGTGTATCGGTATTCGACAGGAACGAGGCCGAATTCGTATTCCGGCCCGGCCCGATCTTCGCGGAACTGGTGCTGGCCGATGAGATCAACCGCGCCAGCCCGCGCACCCAGAGCGCATTGCTGGAGGCCATGGCCGAACGCCAGGTCACCATCGAAGGCGTGACCCACCGGCTCGAGGCGCCCTTCAACGTGCTGGCCACCCAGAACCCGGCGGATCACAGTGGCACATTCAACCTGCCGGATTCGCAGCTCGATCGTTTTCTCATGCGGATCGATCTCGGCTATCCCTCGCGCATGGCCGAGCGCCGGCTGCTCGCGGGCGGCGTGTCCCGGGTGGACGCGTCGCATGACCGGCTGGCGCCGGTCGCCGGGCCGAACGACCTGATCGCCTGGCAGCGCGCGGCCGCGGCCACCCTCGTGCGCGATCCGCTGCTCGATTACCTGCAGGCCCTGATCGAGCACAGCCGTAGCGCGAGTGCGTGCGAACGCGGGCTGTCGCCGCGCGGCGGGCTCGCGCTGCGGCGCGCGGCCCAGGCCTGGGCGTTGATCGATGGCCGCGATCACGTATTGCCCGAAGACGTCCAGGCCGTGCTGCCGGCGGTGGTCGATCATCGCCTCACCCTGCGCGAGCGCGACGCCGGCAAGCCCTCCGCGTACCTCCTGGCCCGCGTCGACGTATAACGCCTTGGCGCTCGGCATGCCGCTTAGCCACCGTATCGACGCCGCCATCCGCCGGCGTGCACCGAGCGGACCGCCGCCGCTGCGCATTCCGGCGCGCCGCGTCTACATCGTGCCGAGCGCGACCGGCGCACTGTTCGGCGTGCTGCTGGTCGTCATGCTCGCCGGAGCGACCAACTACGGCAACAATCTCGCCTTCACCCTGACCTTCTGGCTGGCCGCCGCCGCACTGGTTTCCATGCATCGTGCGCATCGCAATCTCGCCGGGTTGGCGCTGGCCGAGGTCCAGGCGGCGCCGGTATTCGCCGGCGAGACCGCGTGCTTCGTCATCGAGCTGGCAAGCCATGCGCGGCCGGTGCGCCGGGGTCTGCACGTCGCCGGCGGCGCCACCGACATCGGCCGCGCGCTCGCGGTCGATCGCGAACGGGCCGGGCAGGCGTCCATCGCGGTACCGACACACGGCCGCGGCCGGCTGAACTGCCCGCGTCTGACCATCAGCAGCCGCTACCCGATGGGCCTGTTTCGTTGCTGGAGCCATGCCGCGCCCAGCGCCCGGGTGCTGGTCTACCCGGCGCCCATCGATCGGCTCGGGCCTGCCGCCATGGCGCAGGCCGGCGACGAGGGTCACACCGAGCCGGCCCGCGCCGGCGAGGCCCTGTTCGCCGGCCATCGCCGTTTCCAGACCGGCGATTCCCGGCGTCGCATCGACTGGAAAGCCAGCGCGCGTACCGACGATCTGATCATCACCGAGCACCACGACACCCGCGCGCCCAGCCATTGGTTCGACTATGCCACGCTCGATGCGCTGGCCCCCGAGGCGCGCCTGTCGCAGCTCGCCTACTGGGTGGTCGAGGCCGATCGACACGGCGCCGTCTATGGCTTGCGCCTGCCGCGGCAAACGCTCGGCCCGGCCACGGGAACGGCCCACCGGCGCGACTGTCTCGAAGCACTGGCCCTGTTCTGATGGCGGCTACCGGAGCCATCCACACGGTCCGCGCCGTCAGCCGCGGCGAGCGGCTCGCGCTGACCGCGCTGGTGGCTGTCATTTGCGGCCCGCACATTCTGCATCTGCCGTTCTGGGTGAGCTTCGCCGCCGCCGCGCTGCTGGCCTGGAACGTGCTGCGGATCCTGCTCGGGCAGGCCACGCCACACGGTCTGCTGCGCGCGCTGCTCACCATCGCCGGGGTGAGCGCGGTGTTTCTCGGCTTCGGCCACCTCAACGGACAGACCGCGGGCGTGGCGCTGCTCGTGCTCATGCTGGCGCTCAAGCTCAGCGAAACCCAGCGCTATCGCGATGTGGTGATCGTGCTGGCGCTGTGCTGCTTCGTACTGGTGACCCAGTTCCTGTTCTCGCAGTCGCTGGGCATGGCGCTGTACCTGATCGGCGGCAGCTGGCTGATCGTGGCCGCTTTCGTACACATCCACGCCGGAGACGACGCCCCGCCCTCGACATCGGCCGCGGAGTCGGCCCGCCTGCTGGCATTGGCGATTCCGGTGGCGGCGGCATTGTTCGTGCTGTTTCCCCGCCTGCCCGGCCCGCTCTGGGGCCTGCCCGCCGACAACGGCAACACCGCGCGCACGGGTCTGTCGGACACGATGTCGCCGGGCTCGATCGCCGATCTGGCCCGCTCGGGCGCGGTCGCGTTTCGCGTGCGCTTCGACGGCCCCGCGCCGCCACCGGCGCTCCGCTACTGGCGCGGGCCGGTGCTCTGGGATTACGACCACGGCACCTGGCACACGGGCCCGGGCGTCGCCCGCGATATCGCGCCGGCCAGCGTACACGCCGACGGCCCGACCCTCCGCACCGATATCACCCTCGCCCCCAGCCACAAGCGCTGGCTGATCGCGCTCGACATGCCGCTGACTGTCAACGCCGCGCATCGACGCACGGCCGGCGGCAACTGGGTCGCGCCCCGGCCCATCGACCAGCGCGTCCGCTACATCGCGCGCTCGGCCACGCAATACACCCTGGACGCCAATCTGACACCGGCCGCCCGACAACGCGCGCTCGCACTGCCGGCCACGGGCAATCCGCGCGCCCGCGCGCTGGCCCACCGCTGGGCACGGCACGACCCGGGCGCCCGCGCGGTGGTGCATAGCGCGCTCGATTTTCTACGGCGCGGCGGTTTCAGTTATACCCTCGACCCGCCGCGGACCTCGCGCGACAACAGCGTCGACGACTTCCTGTTCACCACCCGCGCCGGCTTCTGCGAGCACTTTGCGGGCGCTTTCACGTTCCTGATGCGCGCCGCCGGCGTGCCGGCCCGCGTGGTCACAGGCTACCAGGGCGCCGAACACGCCAGCCTCGGCGATTACTGGATCGTGCGCGATTCCGACGCCCATGCCTGGAGCGAAGTCTGGCTCGCCGGCGCCGGCTGGGTGCGCGTGGACCCGACCGCAGCGGCGGCACCGAAGCGTATCGCGGACGGCATCGACGCAGCGGTGGCCGACACCGGCGATCTGCCGTACATGGCCGGCGGCCACGGCCGCGATGCCTGGTATCGCGCGCGCATGCTCTGGGATGCGGTCGACGCGGGCTGGAACCGCTGGTTTCTCGCCTACGGTCCGGACCTCCAGCAACGTCTGTTCGCGGCCCTCGGCATCGCCGGCTTCGGCACCGCGATCGCCATCCTGACCGGGCTCGTGGTCGGTCTGCTGATGCTGGTGTCGCTTTGGCTCGCCTGGCGCATGCAGGCCGCCCGCGAGCCTGATCCGGTGGTGCGCGCCTGGCAGGGTGTGTGTCGCCGGCTCGCCCGCCGCGGCATCGCCCGCCGCACCGGCGAGACACCGGCCCATTACGCCGAGCGCGTCGCGGCCCGGCATCCGGCGCTCGCCCGTGCGATCACGGATCTCGCCGCGCGCTATTCGCGGTTACGCTATGCTGCGACGCCCGGCCCTGCCGAGCGTCGCGATTTCATTCGCCGTGCCCGCCGGTTTCATCCACTGCGGCGCGGCTGAAGGCCTAGGAGAGACCATGGATCCACGCCGCTATTGCCCCGTCTGCGCCACGCCGCTGGTCGTGCGCGAGATCGCCGACATGGATCGTCTGGCCTGCCCGGCGGACGACTGCGGTTATATCTTCTGGGACAACCCGATCCCGGTGGTTGCGGGCGTGGTCGAACACGAGGGCCATCTGGTGTTCGCGCGCAACGCGAAATGGCCGCAGGGCATGTACGGCCTGGTCACCGGCTTTCTGGAACCGCGCGAAGACCCGGCCGAAGGCGTGGTGCGCGAGGTGGCCGAGGAACTGGGCATCGAGGCCGAGATCACCGAATTCATCGGCGCCTACGGCTTCGCCCGCAAGAACCAGCTGTTGCTGGCCTACCACCTCGTCGGCCAGGGCGAGATCGCGCTCAACGAGGAACTGGCCGAATGGTTCCACGTGCCCAAGCACGAGGCCGAATACTGGCCCGGCGGCACCGGCCTGGCCGTGCGCGACTGGCTGCGCGCCCAGGGCTACGACCCACAGCCGCGCGAATTGCCGGCCCAGGTCGAAGCCTGGCTGAAGGCACCGCCGGATATGGACTGATACACGCCCCCGAACACCGTTCGGCTCAATCCGGCGCGGCGCGCGCACCGGCGGTCGCATTCCGGGAATCGCGGCCAGGGCGTGGCCGCGATTCAATCGGTATCGGGGGTGATCACCAGCTTGCCGGAGACCTCGCGGTTCGCGAGCGCGGCGATCGCCTCGCCGCCGCGGGCCAGCGGATACACGCCGCCGATATGGGGGCGCAGGCGGCCTTCGCGGATCCACTCGAAAACCGTCTCGAGCTGTTTGGCGTTGGCCTCCGGCTCACGCTGCACGAAGCTTCCCCAGAACACGCCGATGATCGAAGCGCCCTTGAGCAGGGCCAGGTTCAAGGGCGGCTTGGGAATATCGCCGCTGGCGAAGCCGATCACGAGCAACCGCCCACGCCAGGCCGTGCCGCGCAGCGCGGCTTCCGTCGCGGCGCCGCCCACCGGGTCGTAGACCACGTCCACGCCGGCGCCGCCGGTCAGATCCTTGAGTGCCTGTTTCAGGTCGGTACTTGCGTAATTGATCGTCTCGTCCGCGCCATGTTCGCGGCATATGGCGAGCCTGGCCTCGCTCGACGCGGCCGCGATCACATGCGCGCCCAGCGCCTTGCCGATCTCGATCGCGGCCAGCCCCACCCCGCCCGAGGCGCCCAGCACCAACAGGCTTTCGCCCGCGGCGAGTCCGGCCCGGTCGGCCAGGGCATGGTAGCTCGTGCCATAGGTCATCACGCACGCCGAAGCGGTCACGTAATCCAGCCCCGCCGGCTTGGGCATGACCCGGTCGGCCCCGGCCACCACCTGTTCCGCAAATGCGCCGTACCCCGTGAATGCGATCACGTCGTCGCCGGGCCGTACACGGGTCACGTTCTCGCCGACGGCCGCGACGGTGCCGGCCAGCTCGCCGCCCGGCGAAAACGGCAGCTCGGGCTTGAGTTGATACTTGTCCTGGATGATCAGGCTGTCCGGAAAATTGACCGCGGCGGCGCGCATGTCGATGAGAACCTGGTCCGGCCCAACGGGCGGCGTGTCGACCTCTTCGAGCACCAGCGTCTCGGGCGGCCCGAACTGTTTGCAGCGCAATGCCTTCATGGCGATATCCCTTGATTGATGAGGGGCAGCGACGCGGGCCCGCGACGGCATGCCGGTGTGATCGGCGCCCGGCTCATTTGAAAGCCTGCAACCCGGTCTGGGCCTTGCCCAGAATCAAGGCATGAATATCGTGGGTGCCTTCGTAGGTGTTGACCGCTTCGAGATTCATGACATGCCGGATGACGTGGTATTCATCGGCAATCCCGTTGCCACCGTGCATGTCGCGGGCCTGGCGGGCGATCTCGAGTGCCTTGCCGCAGTTGTTGCGTTTGAGCATGGAGACCATTTCCGGCGCCCATTGGCCCGCATCCATCAATCGACCGAGCCGCAGTACAGCATGCAGACCGAGGGTGATCTCGGTGCTCATGTCCGCCAGTTTTTTCTGGATCAGTTGTGTGGCCGCCAACGGCCGGCCGAACTGCCGGCGTTCGAGCGTGTAACCGCGGGCCGCGTGCCAGCAGAATTCGGCCGCGCCCATGGTGCCCCAGGCAATGCCGTAGCGGGCCTTGTTCAAACAGGAGAACGGGCCTTTCAGTCCGGTCACGTCCAGGCGGTTCGCCTCGGGCACGAAACAGTCATCGAGCATGATCTGGCCGGTGGCCGACGCACGCAGCGAGAATTTGCCGTCGATGTGCGGTGTCGTCATGCCGCCGAAGTCGCGCTCGACGACGAAGCCGTTGATTTGCCCGTCGAGACTGGCCCAGATGATCGCGACATCGGCGATCGGCGAATTGGTGATCCAGGTCTTGGCGCCATTCAGAACATAGCCGCCCTCGACCCGCGACGCGCGCGTGCTCATCGAGCCGGGATCGGAGCCGTGGTCGGGCTCGGTCAGCCCGAAACAGCCGACCCATTCGCCACTGGCCAGCCTGGGCAGATACCGGTTGCGGAGCGTCTCGCTGCCGAATGCATGGATGGGATGCATGACCAGCGACGATTGCACGCTCATCGCCGACCGATAACCCGAGTCGACCCGTTCGACCTCCCGCGCGAGCAGGCCGTAGCAGACATGGCTCAACCCCGCGCCCCCGTACGCCTCGGGAATGGTTGACCCGAGCATGCCGAGCGACCCCATTTCAGTCATGATCTCGCGGTGGAAGATCTCATGCCGATTCGCCTCCAGCACGCGGGGCATCAGGCTGTTCTGGCAATAATCATGAACCGCATCGCGGATCATGCGCTCGTCCTCGCTCAGCTGCCCGTCCAGCAGCAGGGGGTCGGACCAGGCAAAGTCCTGCATCGTCGTCTTCCTTTGTCGATCGCATGGGCATCCGGGCCGCTCACGCCGTGGCCGGTGGCACGCATGCACCACCACCACGCGAGCATCCGGACGCCCGGAAACATTCAGTCACCGATACTAAAACGAAATGCCATTTCGTATTAATGCGGCTTATGTATGAGTTCGTCTCGGCGGCCGCTCGCCGCCGCGTCCGGTCACACGCACCGAGCGCTAGCGCCCGAAGCGCGCGAGCACGAAATCGATGAAGTTGCGCAGTTTGGGCGAAAGGCGACGGTCACGCCGATACAGCAGATGCAGCGGCCGTTCGGGCGAACGGTAGTCGGGCAGCACGTTCACCAGATCGCCGCGTTCAATGTCATCGGCCACGGCACGTTCCGGCAGAAATGTGATGCCCATACCGGACAAGGCCGCCCGCCGCAGCGCCGCCGCGCTGTTGACGTAGACCCGGCCGGTGACGGTGACATCCACCGCGCCCGCCGGGCCGGCCAGATTCAGCACATAAGAGGACAGATCCGCGTGAATCTGGCGGGCGTAGGTATAGAGCAGGCAGTCGTAATCGACCAGTTCGGCCGGTTCGGCCGGCTGGCCGTGGGCCGCGATATAACCGGGCGCGGCGCAGAGTAGCGATCGGAACGGGGACAGCGGCCGGGCCACGAGATCCTCGTTGGCCAGCTCGCCGATCCGGATGGCGGCTTCGAACTGGTCGTCGACGAGGTCGAAAAGCCGATCGTCGACCACCAGATCGATCGTGACCTGTGGGTATTGCGCGGTGTAATCCGTCAACGCGGGCATGAGCCAATCCGCACCGAAGGCATGGGGCGCGGTAATCCGCAGCTTGCCGCGCGGCGTGACCTGGGATTGCTGCGCCAGCATGTCGGTGTCTTCGACCAACTCGAGGATATCGACACAGCGCCGGTAATAGAGGCGACCGAACTCGGTCAGACTCTGACGGCGCGTGGTCCGGTTGAGCAATGTCATCCCCGTCCGTTCTTCCAGCGCACGGAGGTGATTGCCCACCATGGCCGGCGATAGCCCGCTGCTGTTCGCCGCGGCCACAAGGCTGCCCTCGTCGACAATACGGACGAACGTCGTCATGGCGTTGAGCAGATTCATTCAACAATAAAACTAAATAAACAAATGAATATCTAGCGGTTTATTCACTCGACGTAAGTCAATAGAGTATGCACCAACAGCTAGCTTCGGCGATAGCAAACACGCATCGCCATTTATTGACGAGAGTATCGAGCATGAACACATTGGCTCAGAAAACCCGTACCGGCGCAGCCCTCCTCCTCGGCTTCGGCCTGGTTTTCGGCACTATCTCGGCTCAGGCCGCCAACCCGTCAACGGCGACCGACAGCCTGTCGAACCCGCAACGCGCGACGCAGACAAAGGGTGGCACCTTCGAGATCAAAAACGCCTTCGCTTTCCAGCAACCGGCCGGGATCGGTGCGCGTTCGCACGATTTCAGCCACACGCCTGACAGCAACGGGGCGTCAGAGCACACAAACGAGCGTTTCAAGAGAGAGCGCTCAAACAGCCCGGCTGTGCTCAAGTATCAATCGCCCTATATGTCCGCCCCCTACTGAACGGCTAGAGCCGAACGACCGCCCCTATGCTCTTCGGGTAACGGGCCGTATCTCGGCCCGTTTTACCAGCCCGCACACCTCTTCAGGAAGAATCGTCAAGCCAGGAGCGGGCGTTCAGTCGGAGGCGCGCCTTTAGATATTGAGTGCTGCCTTAATCCCGGCTTTCAAACCTATTCGTCACCACGCGTATTACGAAACACCATTCCATAATACAAAATGATGATAGCGAACATTGAATCCGGGGCGTGAGTATCGAACGGCGCGATACACAATAATCAAGGGTGTCCCATGAGCACTGCCCCGACTCGACCAACCGCCGACCCGGCACCGCTTGGCCTGTTCGCCACGGCCCTGCCCGCCTGGTTGCTGGGCATGATCAACGCCGGCTGGTATCCGCCGGATAACATCGGATTACTGATCGCAGTGGTCTTTGCCTTCGGGGGTGGCGCCCAGGTCATTGCCGGCTGCCTGGAATTCGTTGGTGGCAATACGCTGGGCTTTACCGGATTCACCGCCTTCGGTGCCTTCTGGTGGTCACTGGCGCTTTATCTGTTGTTCTTTCATAAAGGCGTCGCACCGGCATTCGCCGGCTGGTATTTCCTGTTGTTCGGCACCGTTTCCCTCGCTTTATGGCTCGGAGCGCTCAAGGAATCGCGTGCGCTACAGTTCTTCTTTCTAAATATCACGGTCAGCTTCGTGCTGGCCGCGTTCGGGCATTGGTTCGACTCGCAGGTCTGTATCGTGCTGGGTGGTTACGCGACATTGATGCTCGCCGTGGTGTCCATCTATCTGGCCTTTGCCGCCATCGTCAACGGCGCCAACGATCGCATCGTATTGCCCGTTGGCGCGGCGCAGTCGCCACCGGCGGGCGGCTTGTGATCGACTCGCCGCATCGACGTCATCCCGGCGGCGCCGGCCGGGATGAAAACAGCGCCTCGGCGCCGGCGGCACAAACGTGGGCTGAACCCCGCCCGCAGCCGTCGGCCTGCCGTCGCCGCCGCCGGCAGGCCGACGATCGGCGGCTTAGATGACTTACTTACGCCGCGTTCGCCAGCGCATTGTCGCCATCGACAAGCGCGCGGCGGAACGCGGCCATGTGCCAACGATGATCGCCCAGCCAGTGGTCGATCATGATGATCCGCTTGGCGTAGTGCGCAATCGGTGATTCCGCCATCATGCCCATGCCGCCGAACAGCTGTATGGCCTCTTCGGCGACCTGGCGGCCGGCCCGTCCGACCATCACCTTGGCGGCCGCGATGCGTTGCCGGCGTTCGGCCGGCGCGGACTCCAGCGAACAGGCCGCCCAGAACGTCAGGGCGCGGACTTTTTCCAGCGCAATCCGCATGTCGACCATGCGATGCTGGAGTGCCTGGAAGCTGCCGATCGGCACACCGAACTGCTTGCGCTGCTTGAGATATTCCAGCGTCAGTTCACAGGCCCGGTCCATGGCGCCCGTGGCCTCGGCGCAGAGATAAATCACCCCGCGTTCGAGCGCCGCGTCCAGAGCGGCCCCCGCCTGCCCGGCTTCGCCCAGCAGCGCATCGGCCCCCACGCGGACGTTGGCCAGCGTGATATCCGCAGCCCGGTGGCCATCGATCGTGGGATAACCACGACGGGCCACCCCTTGCGCGCTGGCATCGACCAGAAAAGCGCTCAGCCCGTCGCGATCGCCCGGTTCGCCGCTACTGCGGGCGATCACGATCAGGCGATCGGCGCTATCGCCATGGGCCACCACGGCCTTGCTGCCATCCAGCACATAGCCGTCGCCATCGGCGCGCGCCGTGGTAGCGATCCAGTGCGGATCGTAGCCGCCATCGGGCTCATGACAGGCCAGCGCGTAGCGCATTTCACCGCTGATGATCGACTCGGCGAGTTCGGCCTTGTGTACGCCGTCGGCGAGCGCATCGATCAGGTGGCCACAGAGCACCACGGACGCGAGATACGGCTCAACCACCAACGCCCGGCCGAAGCCCTCGGCGACCACCATCAACTCGGCGCCGCCGCCGTCGAAACCCCCGGCGTCCTCCGACAGGGGCACGCCCAGCAGGCCGAGTTCGGCGAACTGCTGCCACATCTGCGTCGAATAGCCGGCGCTCGAGGCACGCGCGGCTTCGCGCGTGTCGAAATCGTACTGCTCGGCGACCAGGCGGTCGACCATGTCCTTGAGCATGCGCTGCTCATCGCTGTATGAAAAATCCATGACGGATCTGCCTCGTGTGTCTAGAGACCGAGAATGGCCTTGGAAATGATGTTCTTCTGGATCTCGTTGGAGCCGCCGAAGATCGAAAGCTTGCGCAGGTTGAAATAGGTCGGTGCCGCCACACCGGCGAAATCGGGGCCCACGGGGGCGTCGTCTTCATCGATGAACGGCAGCGCATGGGGGCCGGCCGCTTCACGATAGAGATCCGAAATCTTCTGGCGCACTTCCGTACCCATGATCTTGAGAAACGAGCTCTCGGCACCCGGCACGCCGCCGGCCTCGGCCGCGGCGACCACGCGCAGATTGGTCATCTCGACCGCCATCAATTCGATCTCGATCTCGGCCAGCCGGTCGGCGAACGCCGGCTGTTCGATCAGGCGCTGCCCGCGAATCCGGTACTCATGGGCGATGGTCTTCAAATGCGTCAGCGCGGCCTTGGATATGCCGACGCCGGCGATGCCGGTGCGCTCGAAGGTCAGCAGGTACTTGGCGTAGGTCCAGCCCTTGTTTTCTTCGCCGACCCGGTTTTCCACTGGCACTTCGACGTTGTCGAAAAAGACTTCGTTGACCTCGTGCTCGCCGTCCAGCGTGATCAGCGGGCGCACGGTCACGCCCGGGCTGTTCATGTCGATCAGCAGGAAGGAAATGCCCTCCTGCTTCTTCGCCGCCCGGGGATCCGTGCGCACGAGGCAGAAGATCATGTTCGCGTGCTGGCCGAGCGTGGTCCAGGTCTTCTGGCCGTTGACGATGTAGTGATCGCCCTGGCGCTCGGCCCGCATTTTCAAACTGGCCAGATCCGAGCCGGCCCCGGGCTCGGAATAGCCCTGGGCCCACCAGTCGTCCATGGTGAGCATGCGCGGCAGGTAGTAATCCTTCTGCGCCTGGCTGCCGAACTTGATGATGACGGGGGCCACCATGTTGATGCCGAACGGCAGCAGGCGCGGCGCCCCGGCGGCGGCGCACTCTTCCTCGAAGATATGCTTCTGGATCGGCGACCAGCCCGGGCCGCCGTATTCGGTCGGCCAGTGCATCGCCAGCCAGCCTTTCTCGCCCAGCACGCGATGCCAGTGCACGGTTTCATCGCGGCTCAAGCGTCGATAGTTGTTGACCTTTTCGGCGATCGCGGCCGGAAGATTTGCCGCCAGAAAGCCGCGCACCTCGTCGCGAAAGGCGCGCTCGGCGTCGTTGTATTCAATATCCATGGGGTGTCGTTACCGAAACAGCTTAGAGGTCGGCGAAGCCCTTGCCTTCGCCAGCGAGTTTTTCGAGCAGGGGGGCGATCTGCCAGTCCGGATCGCCCGTGTCCTCGTGGAATGCCTTGATGCGTTCACGGACGTTTTCGAGTCCGAGCCGGTCGGCCCAGAACATCGGCCCGCCGCGGTAGGCGGGAAAGCCGTAGCCGTAGATCCAGACGATGTCGATATCCAGCGGCCGCGCGGCGATACCTTCTTCGAGGATCTTCGCGCCTTCGTTGATCATCACGTAAAGACAGCGCTCGCGAATTTCCTCGTCGCTGACCTCGCGCGGCGTGATGCCCTGCTCGGCCCGATATTTATCGATCTCGGCGGCCGTGGTTTCCGACGGCTCCGGCGTACGGCCGCCGTCGGGGTAGTCGAAGACACCGCCTCCGGTCTTCTGGCCGAAGCGGCCGGCCTCGGCCAGCGCATCCATCCAGTTGCGCGCCGGGGCGTTGGCGGGATCGGTTTCCCGCAGGCCTTCGCGAATACGCCAGCCCACGTCCAGCCCGGCCAGATCGGCCATCGCGAATGGCCCCATGGGCAAGCCGAAATCGTAAAGCACGCGGTCGACCTGGAACGGCGTGGCCCCTTCATTGACCAGCGCCACCGCCTGGGCCTGGCGCTTGTGCAGCATGCGATTGCCGACAAACCCGTAACACACGCCGACCGCGACCCCGACCTTGCCGATACGTCGCGCCAGCGCCATCACCGTGGCCAATACATCGTCTGCGGTCCGCTCGCCGCGCACCACCTCCAGCAGCTTCATGACATTGGCCGGCGAGAAGAAATGCATGCCGAGCATGTCGGACGGCCGGGACGTCGCCCCGGCAATTTCGTTCACGTCCAGCGTCGAGGTGTTCGTTGCCAGAATCGCGCCGGGCCTCGCCACCCGATCAAGCTCGCCGAACACGGTCTTCTTGACGTCCATGTTCTCGAACACGGCTTCGATGATCAGATCGGCCTCGGCCAGGTCGGCATAATCCAGCGTGGTCGACAGACGGCCCATGTTGGCTTCCACCTGTTCGGTCGTGAGACGACCTTTTCGGGCACTGGCCTCGTAGTTCCGGCGCATGGTTGCCACGCCGCGATCAAGCGCGTCCTGCTTGTTTTCCAGCAGTGTCACCGGGATCCCGGCGGACAGGAAATTCATGGCGATGCCGCCGCCCATCGTGCCCGCCCCAAGCACCGCGACGCGCTTGATCTCGCGTTGCGGGGTATCCTTTGCCAGCCCCGGCACCCGGGCCACCTCGCGTTCAGCGAAGAAGACATGGCGCAGGGCCGCCGACTGCGGCGAATCGAGTAATTCGGCAAACAGCTCGCGTTCGCGCGCCATGCCGGCGGCGAAATCCATCTCGGTGGCCGCCTTGACCGCCTTGATGCAGTGAAACGGCGCCAGGTGGCCGCGTTTTTTGCGCGCGATGGTGGCCTCGAACTCGGCGAAGACAGCGGCTTCTTCTGTCGCAACGGAAAGCTCGCTGACCGGGCGGCGCGGCGCGTCCTCAGCGATCAGTCTCTGGGCGTAGGCGATGGCTTCGGTCTTGAGATCGCCGCTCACTACCACGTCGACGACCCCCATCTCCGCCAGCCGCGCGGCCTTGATCGGCTTGCCCTCGACGATTGCTTCCAGTGCCGCCTTCGCGCCGATCAGGCGCGGCAGGCGCTGCGTGCCGCCGGCGCCGGGCAGCAGGCCGAGGTTAACCTCCGGCAGCCCCATTTTCGCCGAATCCAGTGCCAGTCGATAATCGCAACCGAGCGTGATCTCCATGCCGCCGCCGAGGGCCGTGCCATGAACGGCAGCGATCACTCGTTTATCGCTGACCTCGATTGCATCGATGACCTCGGGCAGCGCCGGCGGCTTCGGTGTCTGGCCGAACTCGCGGATATCGGCGCCCGCCGGAAAGGTGCGGCCAGCGCCCATGATCACCAGCGCCCTGGCGGATTCGTCGGCCAGGCCCTCGTTCAAGGCCTCGAGCAGGCCCTGGCGAACCGCGTGGCCCAGGGCGTTGACCGGCGGGTTGTCGACCACGATCAGGCCGACGCCCGCCTCGCATCGATAGGAAACGACATCGCTCATGAATACTCCTTGCGCTGCAAAACCCTCGCCGGGCGAAGCAAATATCCGGTTATGCGTCTTGCCATTCGGCCTCCTGCAGGCGACGCCACATGACCTTGCCGGTCTGGGAACGGGGCAGTTCGAGACAGATCTCGACCGCCCGCGGCACTTTGTAAGCCGCCATGTTGTCGCGACACCAGGCCAGAATGTCGGCCTCGGTCGCGGTCGCGCCGTCGACCAGCACGACACAGGCCTTGACCGATTCACCACGACGGGTGTCGGGCGTGGCGATCACGCAGGCTTCGCGGATCTCCGGGTGGCCGTACATCAACGCCTCGACCTCGGCCGGCCAGACCTTGTAGCCCGAGGCGTTGATCATCCGTTTGACGCGGTCGACCATGAAGAAATAGCCGTCCGCGTCATAGCGGCCGATATCGCCGGTCCGGAGGAAGTGCTTGCCGTCGATCTCGATGAAGGCCGCGGCCGTGGCCTCCGGCCGATTCCAGTAGCCGACGCACACCTGCGGCCCATGCAACACGATTTCCCCGCTCTCGCCGATCGACACCTCGGCCTGCGTTTCCAGGTCGATGATCCGCGCATCGACACTGAACACCGGAATCCCCAGACACTGGGCTTTCGGCGCCCCGAGCGGATTGATATGAGTCGCCGCCATGGTCTCGCTGAGACCGTAGCCTTCGATGTAATCCAGCCCGGTCAGGTCGCGCAGTTTGCCGGCTACCGCGGCCGGCATGGCCGCCCCGCCGCCACCGATGTATGTCAGGCTCGACAGATCGAAGGACTCGATATCGGGATCGGCCAGCAGGTCCACCGCCATGGTCACGATGTTGGTCCAGCGATCGACCCGGTGGCGTTCGATAAGCCGGGCCGCCGTGCGCCGGTCCCAGCGCGTCATGATGACCAGAGTGGCGCCGGCATAGATGGGCGCATTCATGCTGTTCTGCATGCCGGTGACATGAAAGAACGGCAGCGTGGCGAGATTGACCGCCTCGGAGGTGCCGTAACTCCACACCACGCTGTGCACCGCCGTGGCCATCACCGAGGTGTGGGTATGCATGCAACCCTTGGGCTGGCCCGTGGTGCCGGAGCTGTAGGGCAATACCGCGAGATCGTCGGGGCCGACGTCAAGCGCCGGCGGCGCGTGGCCGGCGGCCATGGCATCGCGCCAGGCGGTCACCCCGGCTGCCTGCGGTGTTTCGAACGGTGCCGAGACCTCCGCCGGCAGTTCGAAATCGCAGGCCGCCGGCGCGTACTCGCTGTAGGCCGTCACCACGATCTCGTCCAGCAGCCCGGATTCGACCAGCGGCGTGACCTCGGCCAGACGCTCCTGGCCGCAGAGGCACAGGCGGGCTTCGGTATCGCGGGCGTAGTGTTCGATTTCGCCGGTGCGATTCATCGGATTGACCGGCACCACCACCGCATTGGCGCGCAGAATCGCATAGAAGGCAACAACGTACTGCGGCGCGTTCTGCATATAGAGCAGTACCCGGTCGCCGCGGGCCACGCCCTGCGCTGTCAGATAGCCGGCCAGCGCCAGCGCCTCGCGCTCAAGCGCGGCATACGTCATCGCGGCGCCGTAATAAAGGATCGCGTCACGCTCCGGATAGCGCTGCGCGGAAATCGCGAGATTGGCGAACACGCTGGTCCGGGGCAGGGCCAGACGGTGCGGCAGGTAGGCGGGCCATACGGCATGGTGCCGATCGAACATTGCGTGCATCTCCTCGTCGTCCAACAGACCCGGCCACGCGTTCTCAAGCGCATGTTTTATCCGGATGGATCCGACTCTGTCACCGGCCGCCGGTGGCGTCAATGTATTTTGAAACGACATTCCATTTTTTAATTCCAATGTCGTACGCCGGCGCAATGCAGTCCATGGCCCGGCGCGCCATGACGATCAGCCGCTCATCGCTCAGCGGCGAATATCGATATCCGGATCGTCCGCCGTCCGCGCGAGCAACGCTTCGTTGCAGCGCGTGCCGTGCAGCGGCGTGGCCGAGACATGGTGCTCGCGCAAGGCCGCGACATCGCCGCGCGGGTCGTCGACCGCAGCTGCGTTGCTGTGGAAACCCAGCCACTGGCCAGCGTGCGGATCGTTGGCGGTGACTGGCGTCAGCTTCGGGGCACGAATCGCACCCCGGGTCTGACGGGTGAAACGCAGGCCGCGTATGGAATCCAGCGGCTGCATGGGGAAGTTGACACTCCAGCAGCAGCTGCCGTCGCGGGCCCGCCGGGCCAGCAACGACTCGATGACCCGTCGGGCATAAGCCCGGGCCACGCTGAAATCCGGCGCGGCGCCGGCATGATAGGCCTGGCTGAGCGCGATGGCGTCGATGCCGAGATGGTTGGCAGCCAGCACCGCGCCCACGGTGCCGGAATACATCACCGAATCGGACAGATTGGCGCCCCAGTTCACCCCGGACAGCACCAGATCGGGGGCCCGATCTGCACACAGCGCAGCCAGCGCATACATCACGCAGTCGGCCGGGGTACCGGAAACCGCATAGCGACGCGCCTCGCGACGTAGCGCTCGCAGTGGCTGGTGCATGGAAATGCCCTGGCCTACACCGGACTGGTCGGTCTGCGGCGCGACCACCCATACCTCGTCGGCCAGCGTGGTGGCCAGCTGTTCGGCCACCGCCAAGCCCGGCGCATCGATGCCATCGTCATTGGTGACCAGGATGCGCTGAAAGCGCGTCATGCCGACTCTCGATTCAAAAACGGGCCGAGCGAACTGCCGGTCAATCGTGGCTTCGCGCGATTTCCCAGCCGCGCTCGGCCAGCCGGCCGGCCTGGCGCCCGACTTCCAGTGCATTGGCGTTGCTGGCATTGCCCTGAACCGCGCGCGCATAGACCCCCTGCAGGATGGCGGCGATCCGGAACAGCGAAAAAGCGATGAACACGGGCCAGTCATCGATCTGAGCGAGATTGCGGCGCGCGCGGTAGCGCGCGAGCAACTCGGCCTCATCCGGGATGCCGTGTTCGGCCAGGTCGAGGCCCACCAGACCGGGCAGACCCGCCTGGCCCGGCGGCAGGTAGTACGGCAGGCAGGCATAGGCCAGATCGGCCAGGGGATGCCCGAGCGTGGCGAGCTCCCAGTCGAGCACCGCACGCACTGCCGACAGATCCGGCGCCAGCAGCAGATTGCCGATGCGGAAATCGCCATGGGCGATGGTCGGCGGGCTGTCCGGCGGCAGATGTTCGGCGAGCCAGTCGCCGAGCGCGATCATGGCCGGGTCGGGTTCGTCGGTGGACTGGTCGTACTGCTTGCGCCAGAGGGCAACCTGGCGCTCGACATAGCCCTCGGGCTTGCCGAAATCGGACAACCCGACTGCCGCCACATCGACGGAATGCAGCGCCGCCAGCGTATCGATCATGCGGTGATACACCCCGGCCCGCTGATCGCGCGCAACATCGGCCAGGGTGGGCTGGTTATTGAACACCCGGCCCTCGACATAATCCATTACATAGAACGGCGTACCGATCACCGCGGCGTCATCGCAGTAGCTGCGCATGGCCGGAACCGGCACGTCGGGTACGTTCGCCAGGGCATCCATCACCCGGTATTCCCGGTCCACGCGATGCGCCGAGGGCAGAATCCTGCCCGGCGGCTGCTTGCGCAGCACATAGCGCGCGCCGCGTTCGCCTTCGCCGATCTGCAACAGGAAGGTCGGGTTCGACTGGCCACCCTGGAACTGCTTCACCGACAGCGCACCCGTGAGCAGCCCTTCGCGCTCAAGATAGCGTTCGAGTGCGCCGGTATCGAACCGATGGGCGCTTCGAATATCAACCAGCGCTGGCTCGCCTGCCTCTTGTTCGCTCATAACGCGTCCTCGCCGGTTCAGCCGGCAATCGTCTCGCCGCCGTCGGCGACCAGCGTCTGCCCGGTGACGTAATCGCCGGCCGCGCTGGCCAGGAAGACCGCCACCCCGGCGATGTCATCGGGCTCGCCGATCCGGCGCACCGGTGTGCGCTGTTCGGCCTGGGCCAGCCGCTCCGGATCCTCGATCAGCGCTTTCGCGAAATCGGTACGCACCAGCCCCGGCGCGATCGCATTGACGCGAATGTTTTGCGGCCCCCACTCCACCGCGAGGTTGCGTACCAGCGCCGCCTCGGCCGCCTTCGAAACCCCGTACGTCCCGATCACGTTGTTACCGCGCAGGGCGGCGATCGACGACAGCACGATCACCCGCCCGCGCCCGCGTTCGGCCATGCCCGGCAGCACCATGTTGCACAACCAGAAGGTCGAGCGGACGTTGGTGTTCATGATCTTGTCCCAGGCCTCGTCGGTCATGTCGCCGGTCGGGCCGTACACCGGGTTGGTGGCGGCGTTGCATACCAGCACGTCGATACCGCCGTAGGTCGTGATCGTGGTATCGACCAGATGCTGCAGCTGGCTCTTGTCGCCGACATGACAGGCAATGGCGATGGCGTCGAAGCCGGCGTTGCGCAGTTCTGCGGCCACGGCGTCGCAGGCCTCGGCCTTGCGGCTGGAGATCACGACCTTCGCGCCGTGCGCCGCCATCTGCCAGGCGATCGCCTTGCCGATGCCCCGGCTGGAGCCGGTAATCACCGCGACCTGGCCGGTCAAATCAAACAGTTGCCCCATATCCCGCTCCTGTAAGCCGTGTTCGCCGGCTTAGCCGGCATCGGCGCTCTGGCGCCGCAGTTCGAGTTTGGCGATGGCATCCAGATGCACCTCGTCCGGCCCATCGGCCAGCCGCAACGTGCGAATGTGTGCCCAGGCGCGCGCGAGGAAGCTGTCCTGCGACACACCGAGCGCGCCGTGGGCCTGGATCGCCCGGTCGAGCACCCGCAGTGCCATCTCGGGCGCCACCACCTTGATCATCGCGATCTCCTGGCGGGCGGCCTTGTTGCCGACCGCATCCATGCGTTCGGCGGCGTGCAGCGTCAGCAACCGCGCCTGATCGATCTCGACCCGGGAACGCGCGATCTGTTTGCGGATCGAGTCGAAATCCGCCAGCTTGCGGCCGAAGGCCTCGCGCTCGGCGACCCGCGCGCACATCGCTTCCAGCGCCCGTTCGGCCATGCCGATGGTGCGCATGCAATGATGAATACGCCCCGGGCCCAGCCGGCCCTGGGCGATCTCGAAGCCGCGCCCCTCGCCGAGAATGATGTTCCCGGCCGGCACCCGCACGTTGTCGTAATGAATATCGGCATGGCCTTCGGGCGCGTCGTCATACCCGAACACATGCAGTGCACGCTCGATCTTCACACCCGGCGTATCCAGCGGCACGAGAATCATGGATTGCTGCTTGTGGCGCTCGGCCCCGGGGTCGGTCTTGCCCATCACGATGGCGATCGCGCAATCGCGCGACATGGCCCCGGACGACCACCACTTGCGGCCGTTGATCACGTATTCATCGCCGTCGCGCACGATCGACGTGCCGATATTGGTGGCGTCGGAGGAGGCGACCTCCGGCTCGGTCATGGAAAAGCAGGACCGGATCTCGCCTTCGAGCAAAGGCGTCAGCCAGCGTTGCTGCTGCTCGGGGCTGCCGTAACGTGCCAGTACTTCCATGTTGCCGGTGTCCGGCGCGTTGCAATTGAACACACTCGGCGCGATCGGGCTGCGCCCCATGATTTCGCACAGATGGGCGTAATCGTGGTTGGACAGACCGGCGCCGTGCTCGCTGTCGGGCAGAAACAGATTCCACAGCCCCTGTTCGCGTGCCCGGGCCTTGAGCTGGCCATGAATCGGCGGCTCCGACCAACGATCCGCCGCCTGTGCGTGCTGGGCGGCATAGACCGCCTCGTTCGGATACACATGCTCGGCCATGAACTTTCGCAGCCGGGATCGCAGCGCCTCGGCGCGATCGGAAAGCGCTCCCATGGACCTCTCCTCCGTCGAATCCTCCCGACCGGCCGATTCGGCCGTCAGGCGTGTTGTGCTGATCCGCAAAGTGACACAGCGCCAGAGAGGCCGTCAACAAATCAAAACAGCATTCCACTTGTGTCGATATGCGCGCCCGAAGCGGGCGGCATCAGCCGCGATCGTCGCCGCCTTCGATCAACTCGCGCACCTGCGCCACCATGGCGCGCAGCCGGGGGCCGAGGTTCTCGGTCAGAATCTGATAACTCAGACGCAGCGACGAGCCGCTGCAGTTGAATGCCACCACACGGCGCCCGTTTTCCAGTGCCAGGGGCACGCCTACTCCGCTGACATCACGGGTCCATTCGCTTTCGGCGACACAGAAGCCGAACTGTTCGTACTCGCGATCGGCACGATCCAGGGCGCGCTCGACGTGCGGCCACGCGCTCGGATCGTCGCGCTGGATAAGCTCGCGATAGGGGCGGCGCTGATCCGCCGGCAACGCCGCGAGAAAGGCCCGGCCGATCGCGGTATAGGCCATGGGCACACGGGAGCCGGTGCCCATGCGCATGATCAACGGGCCCGGCCCCTGGCAGGTCTGGGTGTAGGTCATCTGCGTGCACTCGGCCACGCCCAGCGCAATGAAGCAGTCGGTGGCATCCGCCAGCTCCTGCATGAACGGCCGCGCGATGTTGCTGACGCCCTCGCTGGCCAGATAGCGATAACCCAGACCGAGCACGCGCGGGCCGAGTCGATAGCGTTCCAGATGCGGTACGTAAATCAGATAACCCAACTGGGTCAGCGTCGCCGTCAGACGCGAGACGGTCGGTCGCGGGATGCCGGTACGCTTGGCCAGCTCGGCATTGCCCAGATACTCCGCCGCGTCACCGTAACAACGCATCAATTCGAGCCCGCGCGCGAGCGCGGTCACGAAATTGGGATCCTTCTTCCCATCCACTGAATTCGTCCCTGTTTTTGTTCGACGCATCGGTGCTGCCCTGGTCGTTGTCATGTTCTCGAACCCTCGAGTTCGCCCCTTTTCCGGCCCGTGTAATGCGAGCGCAGATTCAATCGCCGGCCCCTTGGACGCCCCCCGGCCGGGATTCGACATCCGTCGCAGGCGATCCGCCCCCCGAGCGGCTGTCGCGGCAGGTTTGACGATACGTCCATCGCCCGCCCGCCGCCAACGCAAGCCAATCCGCCACAAGGTTTCCGGGCGCACCGACGCGTTCAAAAACACATCCGAAGACCGCTCGCGCCGCGCTGCGTCGGTCGATCGAGGCGGGTCGGCGTCGCTTGACGACATCAGCGTCACAGTTTAGACCCAATTCGAATTGCAAAACGCAATTCCAAAAAAAAACAGCGCGTAATTTCGGCCATGCCCCACCGATAGCCGGCATCGAGCAACCGCTTGAACAGGCCTTGCTCACGCGACGCCGAAATCGCTGGCGCGTGATTTTAAAAGAACCGGCATGCCATTCGGGGAATGCCGGGACAAAAACGAAAAGAGGAGAGCACGACCATGCACAGTGGTTTTCGCAAAAGGGGACTGTATGCCGCCGGCTTGTTGTCATTCGCCGGCCCCGCCCTCGCCGGCGGCAATATCGATCTCGGGCATGGCGTTTCCGCCGACTGGAACCTCAAGGCGATCGCCGGCAGCGCCATCCGGACCCAATCGCCCAGCAACGACATCCTGTTCGCGGGCAACAAGGCCGGCGGGCGCTCGGATGATGCCGTATCGGACGACGGCGATCTCAATTACAAGAAAGGCGACTTCGTGAAGGGCAGCGCCCAACTCTACGGCAGCGTCAAACTGAGCCATGGCAACTACGGGCTATTCGTCAGCGGCCAGGCCTGGGAAGACTACCTCGAGGACAACAAGTCGGTGGCGCACGGCAACGTGCCCAACGGCTATGTGCCGAATACACCGCTGAGCGACCACGGTTTCAACAGACGCGCCAAGTTCAACGGCGCCACCTTCCAGCAGGCTTACGCCTTCGGTAAATTCGATGTCCGGGGACACGACGTCAGCTTCAAGCTCGGCAAGCAGTTGCTGCTGTGGGGCCGCAGCCTGTTCACCCGCGGCTCGTTCGGTTCGCTGAATGCCATCGACCTGCCGGCCTTTCATCGGCCGGGTTCCGGCTACCAGCAGTACCTGATTCCGGCCGGCATGCTCAGCGCCGACCTCGGCTTGACGCAGCATCTGGACATGAAAGCGTTCTACCAGTTCAGCTGGCAGCATTCAGTTACCGACGGCTGTGGCACGTTTTACGCCACCTACGACAATGTCGCGCCCGGATGCTATGCCACGTTTTCCAATCAGGTGGTGGTGCCGAACCGCTACGCGCTCGATCATGGCCTGTATTTCCGCCGTGGCCCGGATAACAAGGCCAGCAACGGCGGACAGTACGGCTTCAAGCTCCAGTACTCGTTCGCTCAGCAGAACGCGCATATCGGTGCGTACTTTTTCAATTACAACGCCCGCCTGCCGTATTACTCGCTGCACAAGAACGCCGACCCCCGACCGACCCCTTCCGCGCCGGCGGTCTTCAATTCCGTCACCTTTCACTATGATTACCCGAACGACATTCGAGTGTTTGGCCTGACGGCCGACAAGACCTTTCAGAACATCGGCAACCTGGCGCTCAATCTGAGCTATGTCGACAACATGCCGCTGCAGATCAACACCCCGGACCTGACCACCCAATCGGCCACATCCGCCACCGGCTCACCGGCCAACCCCAACATTCCGGCCGGCACCCAGGCCTATGTGGATGCAATCGGTCTCGGCCAGAACGTCCAGGGCTACAAACGCTACGGTGTGGAGCGCGCCGAGCTGACCTTCACCACCATCATCCCCGATCTGCTCGGCGCCGATAAAACGGTGGCCTCGGCAGAGACGGCGTTCGAAACGATTCCCAACCTGCCCAGCCACAACGACATACGCTTCGGTCGGCACACGAATTTCGGGATCGGCGCGCCCGGTGCCGATGGCTACGTGACCGATTTCAGCTGGGGCTATCAGATTTCGCTCGAGTCCACCTACAACAATGTCATTGGCGCGCTTGCGCTCAAGCCCAGCTTGACCCTGCGCCAGGGCGTCGACGGCTTTTCCAGCGATAATTCGTTCGAAGCGCATCAACGCACGATCACCGTCGGGCTGGGCCTGCAGTACCATCATCTCGGCGGCGACCTGTCGTATACCAACTACAACACCACCAAATACAGCACGGTCCAGGACCGCGATTATTTCGCCTTCAGCGCCAGTTATTCGTTCTAGCGCCGTCAGTGAGCCACCCGAGGACAACTCAATGAACAAGATCATCAGGGCTTTGGTGCTGGGCGGGACGACCCTGCTGGCCGCCTGCGCGAATTCGCCTTATCGACATACGCGCGTGGTCGATGTCCGGCCGAACATGGAAGCAACCGCGAAACCCCCTTACCGCGCGCCGGTGGTGGGCGTGCTGGTGGATTCGGCGAGCCGTAGCACTCTGGAGAATGCCGTGGTCGCCGCACTGCGGGCGCGTGGCGTGAATGCTCGTGCTGCCATGCCGATTTATGGCAACAAGGGCATTCAGGACAAATCCCGCGCCTATCTCGCACACCGGCTGCAACAACACGGATTCGACAGCGCGATCGGCATCCATCTCGTGCACAAAAAGATCGAGAACGTGAAGGTCAGCGCCG
Organism: Salinisphaera sp. SWV1; assembly: GCF_052044155.1. NCBI lineage: Bacteria > Pseudomonadati > Pseudomonadota > Gammaproteobacteria > Salinisphaerales > Salinisphaeraceae > Salinisphaera > Salinisphaera sp. SWV1. The sequence continues at coordinate 10,272 of NZ_JBQDYE010000001.1, read as the reverse complement.
GGCCCTCTGCCCCGGCGCCGGCCGGCGCCACCCTCAGCATGCGCGCCGAGCCGCTCGGCCCGGATTTCTCGCTCAATGAAACCACCTACGTGGCACGAATCAATTTCTGGGACGTCAAGCAGCAGGCCATTGTCTGGTCGGCCACCTCCGTCACCTACAATCCGAACGGCCTCAAGGCCGGCGCCGACCAGTTCGCGAGCGTCGTGGCCCGACAACTGACCCAGGCCGGGCTGTTCGATGCCCCGGCGCCAGCCGCGGGGCAGTCCAAGTCCAGCCCGCCCGGACAATAAAAATGGAACCGAATTTCACTTTTATTGACCCGCGTTCGATCAGCGGTAGAATCGTGCCATGCATCCCGCGAGGCTCAGCGCCCGTCAAGCCATGAACCGATTCGATCAGCGCATCGCCATGATCACCGGGGCCGCGAGCGGCATCGGCCGGGCCTGCACCCGGCGCCTGATCGCCGAAGGCGCGACCGTCGTTGCCCTCGATCGCGATGCAACCGCGCTGGCCAGCCTCCAGGCCGAGCTTCCGGCCGGGGCCGGCCATGTCGCAGGCACGCTGGACATCCGCGATCCCGCCGCCGTTGCATCACGGGTCGAACAAGTGATGACGACGCACGGCCGGATCGATGTGCTATGCAACAACGCCGGTATTGCGGGTACGGATCATTCATCGATCGACGACAACGATCTTGCCAACTGGCGCCACGTCGTTGACGTGAATCTGCTCGGCAGCGCGCAGGTGCTGAAAACCGTGGCCGGCGCGATGCGGGCCGCCGGCCGCGGGGCAATCGTCAACACCGCGTCGGTAGCCGGGCTGCGCTCGGGCGCCGGCGGCAATGCCTACAGCGCCACCAAGGCCGGGGTGATCAGCCTGACCCAGACCGCCGCCTGCGACCTCGGCAAATGCGGCATTCGTGTGAACGCCGTCTGTCCCGGCCTGATCGAAACGGGCATGACCCGACCGGTATTCGAATACGCGGCCGCACACGGCAAGACCCACAAGCTGGGTGCCCGCTGCGAACTGCGTCGCTACGGCCATCCCGAGGAAGTGGCGGCGGCGATCGCCTTTCTGGCCAGCGACGATGCCAGCTTCGTCACCGGCCAGGCACTGGCGGTGGACGGCGGCAACACCGCCTCGTTGAACATGCCGGGCATGAAGTTCTGATGGCGATCGCGAGCCGCCGCATCCCCCCGTCCCGTGTCTTTGCTGCCGGCACACGGGCCTGTTTCCCACTGCCGATCACGAACCGCCCATGACCGAACAGACCGAACGCGACATCATGGCCTACGACGTGCTCGTCGTCGGCGCCGGCCCGGCCGGGCTGGCCGCGGCCATGCGCATCAAGCAGCAATCACCGGAAACCGACGTCTGCGTGCTCGAAAAAGCCTCGGAGGTCGGCGCCCACAATCTCGCCGGCGCGGTGATCGAGACCGGCCCGCTCGACGAACTGGTGCCGGACTGGCGCGACGATCCGCCCGCGATCTGTGTCGATGCGGTCGAGGATGAGTTCTGGCGGCTCACCCGTGACGGCGCGAAGCGGCTGCCGACACCACCGCAGCAGAACAATACCGGCAATGTGATCGTCTCCATCGCCAATCTGATGAGTTGGCTGGCGCCCAGGGCCGAAGCGCTGGGCGTGGAGATCTACCCCGGCTTTCCCGCCGCCGAGGCGCTGTTCGATGACGGCGGCGCGGTCAAGGGCGTGCGTACGCCCGACATGGGGCTGGACCGCGGCGGTCGGCCCAAGGACAGCTTCACCCCGGGCATCGAAATCCATGCGCCGGTCACGTTGTTCGCCGAGGGATGTCGCGGCCATTGCAGCAAACAGCTCATCCGGCATTTCGAGCTCGACCGGCACAGCGATCCGCAGACCTACGGCATCGGCTTGAAGGAACTCTGGAAAGTACCCGAAGGCCAGTGCAAGCCAGGCCTGGTGCAGCATACGATCGGCTGGCCGCTGGACAACGACACCTACGGCGGCAGCTTTGTCTACCATCTCGACGACAACCGCATCGCCATCGGTTTTGTCGTCGGCCTGGATTATGCCGATCCGCGGCTGCGCCCGTTCGAGGCCTTCCAGCAACTCAAGCATCATCCGAGGATCAAACCCATGCTGGAGGGCGGCGAGATTGTGTCGGCCGGCGCCCGGGCGTTGGTCGAGGGCGGCTGGCAGTCGCTGCCAAAGATGGAGATGCCCGGCGCGATGCTGCTCGGCGATGCGGCGGGCACACTGAATGTGCCCAAGATCAAGGGCATCCATACCGCGATGCGCTCGGGCATGATCGCGGCCGATCATATCGCGGCGCACGGCACAGCCGACGGCTTTGATGCCGCGCTGCGGGCCTCCGAGGTCGGCACCGAACTGAAACGGGTCCGCAATATCCGGCCCGGCTTCAACAAGGGCCAATGGACCGGGCTGCTGAATGCGGTCTGGGAGACGGCGACCCGAGGCGCCTCGCCCTGGACGCTGTCCAATCATGCCGACTGGCAGACCACGCAAAGACTCGATCAACTCGACGCCCCGCCCCCGGACGAAGCGCAGGGTTACGTTGAACGCGACCTGGCCCCGCGCGATCGCCTGGCCTCGGTCTACTACGCCCAGACCGAGCACGATGAGGATCAACCGGTCCACCTGCAGGTGCTGGATCCGAGCATCTGTACCGACCGCTGTACCCGGGAATACGGCAACCCCTGCACGCGTTTCTGTCCGGCCAGCGTCTACGAGATGGTGGAAAACGAGGCCGGCGAGCCGGCACTCAAGATCAACGCCGCCAACTGCGTGCACTGCAAGACCTGCGATATCAAGGATCCGTACCAGATCATCAACTGGGTCGCGCCCGAGGGCGGCTCGGGGCCTAATTACTACAACCTCTGACCACGCAAGGGACAGCCATGAAAGTACTGGTCAGCGTCAAGCGCGCGATCGACTACAACGTCCGCATCCAGATCAAGTCCGACGGCTCGGGCGTGGTCACCGACGGCGTCAAGCACAGCATGAACCCGTTCGATGAAATCGCCCTCGAACAGGCCATCCGCTGGAAGGAAGCCGGCACGGCGGACGAAGTCGTGGCCGTGACCATCGGTCCGGATCCGGCGGCCGAACAGCTGCGCACGGCCCTGGCCTTCGGCTGCGATCGCGCCATTCACGTCAAGACGGAAGACGCGGTCCAGCCGCTCACCGCCGCCCGCGTTTTCAAGGCGATCGCCGAGAACGAGCAGCCCGCGGTTTTCCTGATGGGCAAACAGGCGATCGACGACGACGCCAATCAAACCGGCCAGATGACGGCCGCCCTGCTCGGCTGGCCCCAGGCCACGTTCGCCTCGGTGATCGAGTTGGCCGACGACCACGCCCGGGTCACCCGCGAGATCGATGCCGGGCTCGAAACCCTGGAGGTGGACCTGCCGGCGGTGATCACGGCCGATCTGCGCCTCAACGAACCGCGCTATCTCAAGCTGCCCAACATCATGAAGGCCAAGAGGAAACCGATCGAGACCCGCAGCCTGACCGAGCTCGGCGTAGCACCCGCTGCGATGCTGGAAACCCGCAGGACCGCACCGCCGCCGCAACGCGAGGCCGGCATCCGCGTGCAATCGGTCGACCAACTGGTCGCCAAACTCAAGGAGAAGAGCCTGCTATGAGCGACAGGATTCTGATCATCGCCGACCATCTGGACGGCCGCCTCAATGAATCGACCGCGCGCACGGTGACCTGCGCACAACAGATCGCAGACCGCGAGATCGATGTGCTGGTGCTGGCCGACGACGGTGCGACTATCGCCGGCGAGGCCGCGCGCATCAACGGTGTGGCGAGCGTGCGCCATGCCGACCACCCGGCCAACGCGCACCCCACCGCGGCGGTGTTCGCGCCGCAGATCGTGGCGGCGGCCGAACAAGGCCGGTACAGCCATGTGCTCGGCCCGAACACCACCTTCGGCAAGGACCTGATGCCGCGGGTGGCCGCCCTGCTCGGCGTGCCCATGGTCACCGACATCATGGCCGTGCACGGGCCGCACGAGTTCGACCGGCCAATCTATGCCGGCAATGCGGTGACCACGGTCGCCGCGCCGGCCGATCAAGTGCTGGTCGCCTCGGTGCGCTGTGCGTCCTATCCCGCCGCGAGCACGGACAACCAGGCCACGGTCGAGCCGATCAAGCTGGATGTCGAGCTGCCCGGCCACACCCGCTTCATCCGTCTGGAACAGCAGGCCTCCGACCGGCCCGACCTGCAGACCGCATCCAAGGTGGTATCCGGCGGGCGCGGCGTCGGCAGCGCGGACAACTTCCGGCTCATCTACGATTTCGCCGACAAGATCGGCGCCGCCGTCGGCGCCTCGCGGGCGGCGGTGGACGCCGGCTTCGTGCCCAACGACATGCAGGTCGGCCAGACCGGCAAGATCATCTCGCCCGACCTTTATATCTGCTTCGGCATCTCGGGGGCCATCCAGCACCTGGCCGGCATCAAGGATGCCGGCACGATCGTGGCGATCAACAAGGACGAAGAGGCGCCGATCTTCGAGATCGCCGACATCGGCCTGGTCGGCGATCTGTTCGAAATCATTCCGGAACTCGAGCGTGCCGTTGGCTAGCGCCGCCATAGTGTTTGGCCCGATCGAAATCGCTCATGCAGGCCTTTGACGATATACCGGCACTACAGGCACATGTCGGCGCCGAACTCGGCAGCAGCGGGTGGTTGACGATCGACCAGTCGCGTATCGATGGCTTCGCCGATGCCACCGACGATCATCAGTGGATCCATGTCGACGTCGAGCGCGCAACGCGCGACTCGCCCTTCGGCGGGCCGGTGGCCCACGGTTTTCTGACACTGTCCCTGCTGCCGCGCCTGGTCGGCGAAGTCTTTACCGTGCGCGGGGTCGGCACGCGCGTGAATTACGGGTTGGATACCCTGCGTTTCATCAATCCGGTGCCGGCCGGTGCGCGGATACGGGCACGGGTCCGGCTGGATGAGGTGATCGCGCGCGGGCCCGGTGCGTTCCGTGTCGGCTGTCATGTGACCGTCGAGATCGAAAACCACGACAAGCCGGCCTGTATCGCCGAGACCCTGACCCTGTACATCGTCTGACCTGGCTATATACACAGTTCAGACAAAGGCTTGACGACGCCATTGCCTGCGCACCTGAAATCAGCAGCTTGTTGATCTTCCTTCTTATTTGCGCCCATTTGCGTGGATTTGCGGGCGCAATGCTCTTGCTTATTATTAATCCGGCATCAAAACAGCTGACTTCATCCGCTGTTTTCAACGCCTTCAAAAATAAAAGTCGGCGCCTGTCTGTCTTTTATTTTCAAAGGCTTCACGGCCAATGGCCGCGGCAAGCATGCGGTCGCATACGCGCGCTATTAACCCGAAAAATCATCTATTTTTGTGCCGGGTTAATAAGCCAGCCGAGTGTCGTACATAACCAAGTCGTCTGATGCCCGTCGCCGGACTCGAATCGGCCCTGTCGAGCGACCGGTATCCGCGGCGCCGGCGGCTCAGCGCGCGCCGAGCCGCTGACGGGCCGCGTTGTATTCCGCGACCAGTTGTTCGACCACATCGGCCACCGGCTCGATGGCGTCGATGTTGCCGACGCCCTGGCCCGCGCCCCAGATATCCTTCCAGGCCTTCTTGCGGTCGCTGCCGAAGCTCATGGCCTGCTTGTCCGATGTCGGCAGATCATGCGGGTCGAGTCCGGCGTTCTCGATCGAGCCACGCAGATAGTTGCCGTGCACCCCGGTGAACAGATTGCTGTAGACGATATCCTTCGCGCTCGATGTGGTGATCATGGTCTTGTACTCGGCCGCCGCATTGGCTTCTTCGGTGGCGATGAAACGCGTGCCCATGTACGCGAAATCCGCGCCCAGCGCCTCGGCCGCCAGGATATGCGCGCCGCGGGTCATCGCACCGGACAGGACCAGCGGGCCATCCCAGAACCGCCGGATCTCCGAGACCAGGGCGAACGGACTCAGCGTACCGGCATGCCCGCCGGCGCCGGCGCAGACCACGATCAGGCCATCCACGCCCGCTTCGATCGCCTTCTCGGCATGACGCACGTTGATCACATCGTGGAACACGTGCCCGCCATAATCGTGGGCGGCCTCGACCGCCGCATGCGGGGCGCGCAGGCTCGTGATCAGCAACGGCACGCGGAAATCCGCGCAGGCGCGAAGATCTTGTTCCAGCCGGTCGTTGGAGGCATGCACGATCTGGTTGACCGCGAACGGCGCGATCCGGGCCTGCGGGCGCGCGGCGCGCTCGGCGGCCAGGGCGTTCATGATGCGCTCGAGCCAGACCGGCAGCTGCTCGGCCGGCCGGGCATTGAGCGCCGGGAAGGCGCCGATGATGCCCGCGGTGCACTGGGCGATCACCAGCGCCGGGTTCGACACGATGAACATCGGCGAGCCGATGACCGGCAGCCGCATATCCGCGCGAAGTCGTTCACTCAGTGACATCAGCAAGCCCCGTTAAGCGCTTTACGCATATCTTGACGCTGACCCCTACCCTCAACATACTGGTTGACCATATTTTGAAACGTCGTTTCAATTTAGTTAAGCGGCCACCTTTTGGCAATGGCGCGGCCCACGCGCCATTGCCCCGAAGCCATCGAGGATTTTCATGCGCCAAGCTGTCATCGTTTCCACGGCACGCACGCCGATCGGCAAAGCCTATCGCGGCGCTTTCAACAACACCCAGGGTCAGGCCCTGGGCAGCCACGCCATCGAACATGCCATCCAACGCGCCGCCCTCGAAGCCGACGCCGTGGATGACGTGATTCTCGGCGTCGCCCAACAACAGGGTTCAACCGGCGGCAATGTCGCCCGCCAGTGCGCGTTAAGGGCGGGTCTGGCCACCGGCGTGCCGGGCATGACGATCGACCGGCAATGCGCATCCGGGCTCATGGGTATTGCCACCGCGGCCAAGCAGATCGTGCACGACCGGATGAACGTGGTCGTCGGCGGCGGGCTGGAATCGATCTCGCTGGTGCAGAACGAACACAACAATCAATATCGGGCCCGCGATCCCTGGCTGGAGGCGAATCAGCCGGATATCTACATGAGCATGCTCGAAACCGCCGAGATCGTGGCCGATCGCTACGGCGTATCGCGCGAGGCGCAGGACGAATACGCGTATCAGTCGCAGATGCGCACGGCCGCGGCACAACAGGCGGGCCGCTTCGACGACGAAATCGTGCCCCTGAGCACGGTCAAGACCACCGTCGACAAGGCGACCGGCGCGACCGGCTCGGAAGCGGTCACGTTGCGTCAGGACGAGGGCAATCGACCCAACACCACCCGGGAGGGTCTGGCCCAGCTCAAACCCGTGTTCGAAAATGGCCAGCAGATCGGCAAAGGACGATTCATCACCGCCGGCAATGCATCGCAACTGTCCGACGGCGCCTCGGCCAGCGTGCTCATGGAAGCCGGCGAAGCCGAGCGGCGCGGGCTGGAACCGCTGGGCGCCTACGTCGGCATGGCGGTCGCCGGCTGCGCCCCCGACGAAATGGGCATCGGCCCGATCTATGCCGTGCCGAAACTGCTGAACCGCTTCGGCCTGGCCATCGACGACATCGGCCTTTGGGAGCTCAACGAGGCCTTCGCCAGCCAGTGCCTGTACTGCCGCGATCATCTCGGCATCGACCCCGACATCTACAACGTCGACGGCGGTTCCATATCCATCGGCCATCCCTACGGCATGTCCGGTGCCCGCATGGTCGGCCATGCGCTGATCGAAGGCCGGCGCCGCGGCGTCAAGCACGTGGTGGTCACCATGTGCGTCGGCGGCGGCATCGGTGCCGCGGGATTGTTCGAGGTTTTCTAACGCCGCTGCCGAGAGCGCGTCGGCTTGTCGCGGCGCGACCGCTCAAGCTGCCGCGGGTCATCGAGGGCGTAGGCGAACATATCCGGTTACGCCCCGGTCGAAGGATGGGCGCGGCGCGCGTCCACCCGCGTGAGCAGCCAGCCGCCGGCGATGAACAGAACCACCACCGACAGGATCGACAGCCGCGCGCTGCCGCTCATGGCGGCGACCACGCCGACCAGCAGCGGCCCGATCACGGCAGCGAACTTGCCGAGCATGTTGTAGATGCCGAAGTACTCGCCGGCCTTGCCCTCGGGAATAAGCCGGGCGTAGTAGGAGCGCGACAACGATTGCACCCCGCCCTGCACCAGCCCGATGGCAACCGCCATGGCATAGAACTGCCAGACGTCGTGCAGGAAATAGGCCCAGGCCGAGATCGCGGCATAGACACAGAGCCCGAGATAGATTGCCTTCTTGGTCTCCCAGATCGAGGCCAGCCAGCCGAAGGCGATCGCCGCCGGAAAACCGATGAACTGCACCAGCAGCAGCGCCATGATCAGACTTTCCTGACCGAAGCCCAGGCTCAAGCCGAAATCGACCGCCATGCGGACGATGGTATTCACGCCGTCGATGTAGAGCCAGTAGGCCAGCAGGAACAGCCAGATCTCGTGCTGCGCAAGAATGTCCTGCGCCGTGCCCCGCAATTCGCGGAGCCCGTCGCGCACGGCCCGGACGGCGGACACGCGGGCGCCATCCGTGCGCTCGCGGGAGAACAGGAACAACGGCAGCGAGAACAGCGCCCACCAGACTGCGACGCTCAAAAAGGACCAGCGCACGGCATCCGCACGGCCGGCCAGGCCGAAGGCATGCGGCCAGATCGTCATGGCGACATTGAGCGCCAGCAGCAGTCCGCCGCCGAGATAGCCCAGGCCATAGCCGAGCGCCGAGGTGCGATCGTAGTCGCCCGGCGCGGCCACATCCACGATCAGGCTGTCGTAGAACACCATGGCCATGAAGAATCCGATCGAGGCCAGCACGAACAGCGCCATCGCGGTCAGCCATTGGCCGTGGCCGACCCAAAACAGCCCGGCGGTGGCGGCCACCGAAAGCCCTGTCGACAGCGCCAGCCCGGCTTTCTTGCGATGCCCGCGGTCGGCGATCGCGCCGCCGACAGGCGCCAGAAACAGCACCACAAAACTCGCCAATGCGCTGCCCACGCCCAGCTGCAGCGTGCTCGTTTCGGCCGGATAGTCGGCGCTCCAGAATGTCTTGAAGAACACCGGGAAAAAGCCGGCCACGACGGTCGTCGCGAACGCGGAATTGGCCCAGTCGTAGAAGGCCCAGCCGAACCGGCCGCGCCAGGTGAAACGCGTATCGCTCAAATTGTGATCACCTTTGACAAGACCAACGCATCCTCGCGGCCATGCCTGTGCGGATAATAGTTGGGCCGGCGGCCACGCGTTTCGAAACCATAGCGGGCATAGAGCCGGCGCGCGGCACGGTTGGAGGGCCGTACCTCGAGAAACAGTTCATTGGCGTTTTCCGCAGCCGCCCGTGCAATCACCACGTCCAGCAGGCGACCGGCCGCGCCGTTGCCGCGCGCGCTTTCGGCCACGCACAGATTGAGCAGGTGGGCCTCACCCACCGCGATCGAGGCCAGCGCGTATCCCGCTACACTTCGCCCGGCCTGATCCACCACCCAGGCGCGATAGCCCACGCGCAGGCAATCGCGAAAAATGCGTTCGCTCCAGGGATGGCTGTAGGACGCATGCTCGATCGCCACCACGGCATCGACATCGTGGGAACGCATGCGCCGGACCTGCCAGAGATCGTCGGGCGCGGTGCTCATGGCTCGAAGGACCGGATATGGCGGGCGATCATTTTCAGATCCGCCCAGGCCTTGCTCTTCTGCTGCGGACTGCGCAACAGGAACGCGGGATGATAGGTCACCAGCACATCGAGATCGCGCCGCGGGTAACGGTGCAACCGGCCGCGCAGCTTGCCGAGCGGGGTCTGGCAAGCGAGCAGCGTCTGCGCGGCGACCCGGCCGACCGCCACCACCAGGCGCGGCGCCATCAAATCGATCTGGCGTTCCAGGATCGGCCAGTCAGCCGCGACTTCATCCGGCGTCGGGTCGCGATTGTCCGGCGGGCGGAACTTGCAGATATTGGTGATGTAGACGTTGGTGGCGCGCGAGCAATCGATCGCCGCCAGCATGCGGTCGAGCAACTTGCCGGCGCGGCCGACAAACGGCACACCCTGGGCGTCCTCGCTCGCACCCGGGGCCTCGCCCACGATCAACACCTGCGCATCGCGTGCGCCGATGCCGAATACCGGGCGGGTCGCGCCGCGATGGTCCTGGCGTGCCAGATAGGCCTCCAACCCGTCCCAGTCGAGCCCGGCCGGGCCGGTGCCGGCATCCGGCGTCGGCGCCGGGCTGGCGTCGGCCCCCGGTTCGCGCGCGTGGTTCACCG